>NZ_JAQIBL010000353.1 GCF_027859075.1 Oceanispirochaeta sp.
GCCAAAAGTATTGCCAAACTGTCGTCAGGTTTAAGGATCAATAAAGCTGGTGATGATGCTTCCGGATTGGCCGTTTCAGAAAAAATGCGCTCCCAGATCAGAGGTCTCAATCAGGCATCCCGAAATGCATCTGATGGCATCTCATTTATCCAGACTGCCGAAGGATTTCTACAGGAAACAAGTGATGTACTTCAGAGACTGAGAGAACTGGCTGTACAGTCATCCAATGGTATCTATACCTCGGAAGACAGGATGCAGATTCAGGTAGAAGTGTCACAGCTCGTAGATGAACTTGACAGAGTTGCCTCCCACGCTCAGTTTAATGGTCTTAATATGCTCACTGGCCGCTTTGCACAGTCTACTGGTGAAAATGCTGTCACAGGTTCAATGTGGCTCCACATAGGCGCCAATATGGATCAGAGAGAACAGGTCTTCATTGGAACGATGAACTCCTCCGCCTTGGGTGTCAGACAGGTTTCTACCGGAAATATCATGTCCATTTCTACACCAGAGCAGGCAAACAGGAATATTGGTGTTCTTGATATGGCCCTTAAGAGAGTCAATAAACAGAGAGCCGATCTGGGAGCCTATCAGAATAGACTGGAAATGGCTGTCCGTGGTATCGATGTGGGTGCTGAAAATATTCAGGCTTCCGAGTCCAGAATCAGAGACCTTGATATGGCCAAGGAAACAGTCGAATTTACCAAGAACCAGATTCTCGGTCAGGCCAGTAATGCTATGCTGGCACAGGCTAATCAGAGAACACAGCAGGTTCTTCAGCTGCTGCAGTAATCCCCTTTCACAAAAAATAAATCCTTTACAGAAACCCGGTCGCAAGGCCGGGTTTTTTTGACATTGTATTGACAACAGAAGGACCACCAGTTAAGTTCCATCTCATGAGAATAAAAATTCCTGAAGAAGTACGAACAATCTCCTCTGTTATTAAAAGAGCCGGCTTTCGAAGTTACCTGGTGGGCGGGGCCGTGAGAGATCAACTTCTAGGTCTCTCTGCCAAGGATTATGACCTGTGCACAGATGCCCGCCCGGAAGAAATAATGTCATTATTTCGAAAAGTCATCCCTACAGGAATTAAACATGGAACAGTCACGATACTACTCAATAAACAGTCTTATGAAATAACAACATTCAGAATTGATGGAATTTATAGTGATGGCCGGAGACCGGATAAAATTGCCTTCACCGATGATTTGACAGAAGACCTTAAACGCAGGGATTTTACAATCAACTCCATTGCCTATGATGTACTGGAGAATAAATTATATGATCCCAATGGTGGTGAAGCTGATTTAAAGGCCGGTATTATCAGAGCCATTGGTATTCCTGAGGAAAGGTTCAGGGAAGATGGACTGAGGTCCATCAGAGCCTGCCGTTTTGCTTCACAGTTGAATTTCAAGATCGAAGATGAGACGATCCATGGAATCAGAAACTGCCTTTATAACATTAAGGATCTCTCTGCCGAAAGAATTTATGAAGAGTTTTTAAAAATCATGAAAACTGAAAGACCTTCCCTATCGTTTCATCTCTTTCAAAAGACTGGGATATTGTCTCTGATTTTACCTGAGTTGAGTCTTTGTGCCGGTGTGACCCAAAAAGGATCCCATGATTTTGATGTCTTTGAACACCTGCTAAGAAGCTGTGACGCGGCTCCTGCTGATAATTCTGATGTTCGTTTTGCTGCCTTGTTCCATGATCTGGGAAAGCCTGCTGTCAAATGTCTTGGAGAAGATGGAATTGTAACTTTCTATAATCATGAAAATGAGTCGGTCAGAATTGCAGAGGGAATCATGAATCGCTATCGTTTCCCCAAAAACAAGATGACCCGGATACAACAGTTGATACAAAATCATATGTTTCATTATACGGATGAATGGACAGATGCTGCGGTCAGACGTTTTATACGTAAAATAGAACTGTCATATCTGGAAGATCAGTATTTGCTCCGGCAGGCTGATATTGAGGGTATGAGTTCCGATCCAATCCCTGAGAACTACTATGGTCTAAGAGATTTGAAACTCCGTGTAGGAGATATACTTCAGGAAGGAAATGCTTTTACAGTTAGAGATTTGGCTGTGAATGGAAAAGATATCATTACCAGTACAGGCTTTCCAGGAGGTCCCAAGGTGGGCATCATACTGGATTTTTTATTGGAATCTGTGCTGGATGATCCCCGGCAGAATAACAGAGAGAAACTGCTTGAAATAGCTGAAAGATATTCAGCCACACTGGATTGACAATGTTGAAACCTACTCATCGGGATTGAGTGTCAGATATGCCTCTTCTGCGGCCTTCTGTTCGGCTTCTTTTTTGTTTTTGCCTTTTCCGGGGCCATAAATTGAATCATTTATATTGACTTCAATCCAGAAGGTTTTGTTATGATCTGGTCCTGAATTTTTTATAACAGTATAGCGGGGATAAATTTTGTAGGTTTTTTGACAGTATTCCTGGAGTAATGTCTTAAAATCTCTTTTATGTTTATTATTCAGGACTTTTTCTATTTGGGGAACTAATAAGGTTAAGATAAATCTGGTTGTTTCTTTGAATCCCGAATCCAGGTAGTAGGCGGCAAAAATAGCTTCCATGGCATCTGCCAGAATGGCCTTCTTAAGGCGTCCACCCGAATTCTCTTCACCCTTTCCCATCAACAGGTATTGATCAACTTCCAGAGGGAGTGCCAGTTCGGCTAAACTCTCTTCACTGACAACAAATGATTTGATTCTTGCGAGATCACCCTCGACCATTTCTGGAAGTGTATTGTAGAGGTAATCAGAGACAACAAGCCCGAGGATTGAGTCGCCAAGAAACTCAAGTTTCTCATTGTTAGCAATCTGTTCCTGGTGTTCGTTCGTATAGGAGCGATGAGAAAAAGCAAGGTTCAAAAGACCATGGCTTCTGAACCTTATACCGGCCTTTTTTTCAAAGCATAAAAGCTCTTTCTTTCTTAAAAGACTACAGGGCATAGAATCTATGCCCTGTGATGTAGAAAAAAGTTTCACTGTTGGATTCGATTACTTACCAAGTTCTGCTTTAATGAAATCAAGCGCATCTGACACTTTTTCAAACTCTGTAGCTTTTTCATCGGGTACAGATACACCCATTTCAGAATCTATAGCATAAAGAAGTTCATATGTATCTAGACTGTCAGCTCCGAGATCTTCTCTAAATCTTGCGTCAAGAGTAATTTTATCCTCTTCAACTTCCAATTTTTCTGCAATAAGATTCTTCAGTTTTTCGAATAATTCATCCATCGTTAGACTCCTTAAAATTAAGCCATATCCTGAGGCTCAATAATCTGATTACCCTTGTAGAAACCACACTTAGGACAAACTCTGTGTCTAAGAACTTTATTTCCGCAGTTACTGCATGATACCATAGTCGGAACACCCATTCTCATGTTGATGGTTCGTCTTCTTTTGGATCGTGCCTTTGATGTTTTATATTTTGGTACTGCCATTTATAATCCTCTCCTGGCTGTTATTGACTGGAAGAATATAGTACGTCCTCTTTTTTTTGTCAAGGTATTCACTTATGTTAAAATAAATATGATATTCCATCCTATATATTGTTTTCAAAAATCTTTTCCCGAAGCAGTTTTTCTACATTAGATGGGATCATTTTAGTGACATCCGCACCAAGTTGAACTAACTCTTTGATGGAGGATGATCGAAGGACAATATATTTTCTATCTGTGGGTAAAAATATTGTCTCTACCTGGGGATTCAGCTGTTTGTTTAACATGGATAATTCAAATTCATATCCAAAATCGTCAACTGCCCTGACCCCTCTCATAATGACACCTATATCGTTTTCCTGGGCATAATCCACTATCAGTTTATCCCAAAGAGTTACCGAGACATTGGGTATGCTCTCGATCATGTTTTCCATGAGGGACAATCTTTCTTCCGGAGACAGAAGGTATTTTTTCTGATGATTAACCGAAATAACAACATCTAGAGAGTCGAATAGCTGCGATCCTCTCTTGATTAGATTAAGATGTCCATTCGTTGGGGGATCAAATGAACCGGGAAATACTGCTTTTACCATATTCATTATCTTAATGACTTTGGTTTGCAGAATCAACACTGTTTTCCCAATGAGCAGGATAACAGCGGTTTCTGTTCATTGGAATCAAAATATAAATTTTAAAATTAGAATTTATTTTGACATTCTTCACTTAAATGGATAGAATAATTTTTATGAAAAATAAATCACATGCTTTTTGGATGCTATTATTTTTAGTTGTTATTTTCTCATGTAAAACAGCAGAACCTGTTGTGACAGAAGAACCTGCTCCTGTCGTAGAAGCTCAACCAGAACCAGAGCCAGTGGTTGTAGAAGAACC
>NZ_JAQIBL010000354.1 GCF_027859075.1 Oceanispirochaeta sp.
CCGGTTTTCAACCGTGTGGCAGAGATGGTGGATAACGGAGCCTCTCCCAATGGTGTTTTTCGCCGCATCAATGGAGGCCGGGAGCTCAGCACAAGGCGTCTGATGGGCCGTCTTCTGGACCGGGCCCGTTTTTACTGTGATGACAAAATTATCATTTCCTGGGAAAACAAGGACGACCGTGAGGAGCTTGCCGTAGAAGACCGGGACTCGGACAAGCTCTATCAACTCCTGCAGAGCATAGCCGGCTGTGAAGCCGTAGCCTTGATCAGGGAGGAATCCCCGACCCTGTGCATTATAGGTTTGCGGTCCAATAACAGTATTGATGTGGGACGCATTGCTTCAGAACTCGGAGGAGGTGGTCATGTCAAGGCTGCCGGATGTGCCGTCGAGGCCGACCGGGAGACTGTTCTTCAGAAGCTGCTGGAACTCTTTTCTCAACAAATTTAAAAATTGACAAGAATTCATTAATTCTAACTACTTTTCCAATTGACCAATTTTATATAAATGATTATTTTTGTTGACGAACGGTCGTAAACAAAAAAATGAAAGTAGAAGAAAAAAGAAAACTTAAAAAAATAGCAATCATCGAAGCTGCTCTGGATGTCTGGTCGGTGGATGATTACAGAACCACATCTCTCAACGCCCTGGCAACAAACCTCAACATGACAAAGCAGGCCTTGTACCGCTATTTCAAAAACAAGGAAGACCTGCTGGATTCCATGACCGATTATGTGAGCTCCCTTGAAAATCTCTGGTTTCAGGACATGACTAGAAAACTGAAGGCTGTTCCTCAGGAAGAAAAAATTCGTTTTTTTATATCCAACCTTTCCCAAGCCCTGACACAGGGACGCCGGTACCTTCACTTTGACAGCTTTAATACACTTCGTCTGGACAAATTATCGCTGGGAAAGAACATGAAAAACCTCGAAGAAATAAGGGATACCCTGGACGTTCCCGAAAAGGTTATCCATTTAATCATGATGTTCTGTTTTTTTTTATGGGGATGGCAAGAGACTCAGCACATCCAGAAGAAAAGAAATACTTCCCAAAAAATTGAACTGATAATAGAAGTCATTGAAAATGGACTGGCAACAGAGAAATTCAGACTGCCGGAAAAAGGCTGCTCCTTTCAGGATACAATGGAATACAGATCCTTCAGAGTAAGGCTGAATCAGGAAAACCTGATTCAGGCAGTCACACAGGTCATTCAGGAAAAGGGCTTTCAGGGGGTGACTTTGGAGCTTATTGCTGAAAAAGCTGGAATATCCAAAAGTACTCTCTATAATTATTTTAAAAATAAGGATGATATGCTGACACAAACAACGAACCTTCTTGTTAAAGAGTATATGCAGTATCATTCTCAGCTTTTATCCACAAGGGATTGTTTTGAAGATAAACTTCTGGCTCATCTGGAAATGCAATGCCTTTTATTTCCTAAAAAACCCCAGGCGTTCATCATCATAAAGCAATTTATGAGCAGGGATGTCTTTGATAAAGTGGAGAAACCGGCATTACAACCCGGATTTTTGGATTTTCTGGAAGACGGGATCAAAGAAAAAAAACTGAAACCCCTTCTGTCTGTTTATGAATATCAGATGGTTTTTAGTTTTTTTATATTTATTGAGAGGGTTATTTTAAGAAATGAGGATGAACTATTTCTTACTCGGAAAATTATTGATTGGTTAGGCTTTTTAGCCTATGGGTTTAAATACAACTGTTAAATGTAAAAGATAGCATAAGGAGTTTTCTATGAAGAAAATATTTATTCTTCTCACACTACTAATTTCATTGGTTCTGAATATTCATGGGGAAACGATAAACCTCACCGCCGATGCGGCGGTTGCCCTGGCCCTGGAGAATAACCTGAGCCTCCAGAGTGAATCTCTGAGTCTGAGTATCAAGGAAAGAACAAAAGAAACGGCATGGAATGCCTTTGTTCCTGAAATCAGCGCTGGGGGCGGTATGAACTACAGCCAGCTACTGCTTTCAGATCCGGATCCCCTGTATGTTCAGAATGATAAAACATGGACTGTTTCGGGTTCTCTTTCCGCCAACCTCAGACTCAACGCGGGAGTCGGTACGGGTATAAAACAGTACCAGATAGACTATGAAGCGGGACTACTCAGTTATGAGGATGCCCGGAAGAAGATAAACCGGGATGTGCGAAATAAATACTTCAATATCATAACCATGGACGCCAACCTGAAACTCAAACAGATGGATATTACCCTGGCACAGAAACGCTACGAACAGGCCCGGGAGAATTATAAAAACGGTCTGATCTCAGAGTTGGACATGCTCAAAGCACAGGTGACTGTTGAAAATACTAAACCCGAGTATAACAGCCTCCTGACCTCTTACAGGAGTGCTCTGATGAATTTCAAACTTGTCCTGGGAATCCCAGGGACTGTGGAACTCGCAATGACCGAAGGGCTGGATATGATAACATTATACAGACTGGATGCGGATGCTCTGATTGACAGATACAGTGCCAAAAGAATGGATGTACTCCAGATCAACAAGAGCATTGAATCTCTCAAGAATAAAAGAAAGCTTCAATCTCAGTCAGAAAGGACTCCCTGGCTGACCCTCAGTTCCTCCTGGGGTACAAGAGTCCCCGACGGACTCAACGGTGACAACTGGAAACAGGAGGTCTGGCAGGACTCGGCAACCATAGGACTCAATCTGAGCATTCCTCTGGACGGTTATATTCCCGGGTCGAGTACGGATGTCACCCTGGAGAACCTTGACAAGGAGATACAGAAGCTGGTGCTTCAGAGGCAGCAGATTTACGATTTCGCCGAAATTGAAATCCGAAGCCTCGTGATGACCCTGCAGAACTCCATCGATACCATTGACACCTATACCCTCAATGTAGATCTGGCCAAAAAATCCTTTGACCTCACTACAGAGGCCTACAATTTGGGAACCAGGGAACTTCTGGATGTTGAAACAGCCCAGTCTGAACTGATGAGTGCCTCCCAGAATGTACTCCGTGAAAAATACAATTATAAAACCAAGCTACTGGATCTGGAATATGCCATCAACAGTGACGATATTTCGGAAATACTGGAGGAGAAATGAGTAAGAACAAAACATCCGAAGTAAAAACGGAAGTAAAGAAAAAAATAACCCTTGGCCGTATTATTCTTATTGTTCTGCTCCTCGGAATTCTCGGATTTGCAACCTACACCTTTCTGGGAATGAAAGAGAGCGCTCCAGGACGTCCCGGTCAGGCCGAAGAAGAGCAGAAGGAAACAACCTTTGCCGTGACAACAACCGAGGCTGTATCCGGTCAGATCAAGGACCTTCTGAATGTTAACGGTGATGTAATTCCCGACAGTTCTGTCGATGTTTATTCAGATATTTCGGGAAAACTGATCCGATTAAATGTAGGTCTGGGTGACTATGTCAGCAAAAATCAGGTGATTGCAGAAGTAGACCCATCCCGCCCGGGTATGTCCTACACAGCCAGCCCAGTGAAGGCCACCGTGAGCGGAACAGTCACCAGTATGCCCTTTGATATCGGGGCGACAATCAGCCCTCAAGTACCTGTAGCCAGAATCGGAAACCTGACAAACCTGCAGGTCAGAACCTTTATCCCCGAACGGTTCATCTCCAGGATAAAGATGGGTATGAAGGCACAGCTTGCCTTTGAATCCTACCCAGGAGAAATCTTTGAAGCCGTTGTTATGGAGCTGAGTCCTATAGTGGATGAAGTTTCAAGAACGATGGAGATCAAGATGGATATTGTCAAACGGGACAAACGAATCAAGGCAGGAATGTATGCCAAAATCAGCCTGATTACCGAGGTCAAAAACGATATCGTCCGGATTCCAAGCGACTGCATCATGAGCCGTTTCGGTGAGACCTTCGTCTTCGTTCTTGATGGTGAGAAAGTTTCTAAAAGATTGATCAGCGAAGGGATACGCATCGACGGCGTATCAGAAATCAGGATGGGTCTTTCAGCAGGAGAAACAATCATTTTCCAGGGTCAAACCCTTCTGGATGACATGGCTCCTGTCAAAGTAGTCCGCAGCGTTCAACCCCTGAAGTAAAGGACAATCCATGAGTATAACCAAAACCATAGTCAACAGACCGACGACCGTCCTCATCATATTTGCCATATTGATTGGCCTCGGTCTCTATATCGTTCCCCAGGTCCCCATCGACCTGTACCCTGAAATCAATCCTCCGATTCTGGTTGTTTTTACATCCTACACTGGTGCCGGACCGGAAGAAATAGAACAGACGGTGACCCGCCCACTGGAAGGGCAGATGGGAAACGTCTCGGATGTACAGAGAATAACATCGACCTCTTCCGAGGGGCTCAGCATGATTATTCTTGAGTTTGACTGGAATACCGACCTGTCCGCGGCGGCTCAGGATGTCCGGGACAAACTCGAGTTTATCAAGGACTTTCTTCCCGATGATGCGGCGAACCCTCAGATTTTCAAATTTGATCCTGCCATGATGCCCATCATAGACCTGGTCATCAACGGAAACAGGTCTCCTGAGGAAATAAGGACCATTGCGGAAGACCAGATTCAACCCTACCTGGAACAGGTCCCGGGTGTAGCCACCACTTTTATCACGGGGGGACGGGAAAAAGTGGTCCGTGTGGAAATCTCCCAGAACAGATTGGAGGCCTATAATCTCAGCCTGACCCAGGTAGCCCAGATGCTGTCTAGTCAGAATATGCAGATTGGCGCCGGTTCTGTTGAAGAGGGAACTAAAAAGTACCTGGTCCGCACGGCTGGTGAGTATAAGAGCCTGGAAGAGATATCCAATGCCGTCATCTCCTATAAAATGTCGGGGGGAGTGACCAAGGAAGTACGCCTGAGAGATATTGCCACCGTTACCGAAGGGTATAAAGATGCCACGAATTCGGTTTATATCAATGGTGAACCGGGAGTGTATATCTCCATACAGAAACAGAGTGGTGTCAACTCCATAGAGACCGCAGACAATGTCATTGCCAAACTGAAACAGATCAATAAAAACCTTCCCCAGGATATGTCTGTTTCCATTATCAACAACACAACGGAGATGATCAGAGGGTCCCTGGATCAGGTCACCAATTCTGCTATTACCGGGGCGATCCTGGCCATGGCTATTCTTTTTATCTTTCTCAGAAGCATAAAAAGCACCCTGATCATCGGGCTTTCTATCCCCATAGCCCTGCTGATCACCATCATGTTTATGTACTTTGCCGGTTTAACCCTGAACTTGATGACCCTGGCTGGACTGACCCTGGGGGTGGGGATGATAGTGGATTCTTCCATCGTCATCCTGGAGAACATATTCCGGTATAGAGAAAAAGGAGCGAAACTCAAACCCTCGGCTATCCTGGGATCCCAGGAAATGTTTATGGCTATCTTGGCTTCCACTCTGACGACAGTCTGTGTTTTCCTGCCTGTCATCATGTTCAAAAAAGAGCTGGAAATGATCGGAGTTCTCTTTCAGGACCTGGCCTTTACCATCATCATAGCCCTTCTTTCCTCCCTGTTTATCGCCATTACTCTGGTTCCCGTTCTGGCCAGCCAGTATGTGACCATATACACCCGTAAGCAGAAACCTCTTAAATGGAAATTCCTGAGAGGAATAGACAACGTGATGGAAGGCTTTTTCACAGGAATGGACAATGCCTACAAACGGGCCCTGGCCTCCTGCCTGGACAACAAGCTCCTTACCATCCTCGTGATTCTGGGACTCTTTATTGTCAGCATCATGATGTTTCCCTCCATAGGTATGAATTTCATGCCCACCAGTGAGGAAGATTCGATAACACTGAACCTGAGCATGCCGGTAGGAACCCGGTTGGATCTGACCCAGGACTATATGAATCAGCTGGCAATCATTACAGAAGATGAAATTGACAGCGCCAGAGATATCATCATCTCCACGGGGTCCGGTGGTTTCCTTGCCGCCGACAACAGCAGCAGAGGAACACTCACGATCACCCTCAAAGACTATGAACTCCGATCAGAGACAAATGATGAAATCAAGGAAGAACTGAGAGCCCATTTTGATAACTTTCCGTCGGCCACATTCAGTTTCGGCAGTTCCATGAATATGGGAGGCTCAGCCTCACCCATTGACATCATCATCAAGACCGAAGATCTGGATAAGGCCAGAAGGGTAGCCAATGAGATTAAGGAGATGCTTAAAAACGATATCCCTGAGGTGACAGAACCGGAGGTGAGTCTGATAGAGGGTCTCCCCCAGGCTGAAATCATCGTAGACAGGGAAAAAGCCTATTCTCTGGGATTAAGCATCTACGCCATCGGCAATGAAATATCTGCCAATGTGGATGGAAAAACAGCCTCCCGCTACAGGGTGGGAGGAGATGAGTTTGATATCCTGGTCATTTTGGAAGAACAGGACCGCAGCTCCATACCGGACCTTGAAAAAATATTCATAATGAATTCCATGAATCAGAGGATTCCTCTTTCCAGTGTAGCCCGCATTGAAAAGACCTCGGGACCAGTCGATATTGCCCGGGAGGATCAGTCCCGGGTGGTCCATGTCACAGGAGGCCTTAAACCTGGATTCGCCGCCAGTGAGGTGGAACCCAAGGTCCGCCAGATGATCAAGGAGAACATTGTGGCTGATGAGACGGTGATCATTGATTTTAACGGAGACTATGCGGAGATCCAATCCTATGTGATGAAATTCATAGTGATCATGATCATTGCGGTGGCTCTGGTATTCGGTGTCATGGCGAGTCAGTTTGAATCACTGAAAGATCCTTTCATAATCTTCTTCACCATTCCCCTGATGGCCATCGGAATTATTTTCATATATAAATTTACGGGAGAAGCCATCAGCATGTACTCCGCTGTCGGGGTTATCATGCTGGCGGGAATCGTCGTCAACAACGGTATCGTCATGGTGGATTATACCAATATCCTCAGGGGACGGGGACTTTGTATCAGAGATGCCTGTATCGAAGCAGGAGGAAACAGACTCCGCCCGGTTCTGATGACGACCCTGACAACCGTATTGGGAATGCTGCCCATGGCTTTTTCCAAAGGACAGGGATCCGAACTGGTACAACCCTTCGGTCAGACCGTCGTAGGTGGATTGACCATGAGTACCATACTGACTCTCTTTCTTGTTCCCGTACTCTACGCACTATTCAACAGAAAACATCAGAACAATGTGTCAGAATGCAGTGATTCTGAAGACTTCATCAACAGACCTTTACTGGAGGAAACAATTTGACCAGGGTAGAAATCATAGTGAATCAGTCCATAGAAGCGGACCTCTTTGAAGCATTTGCACACCATCAGGTTGTCAAACATTACACCAAGATTCCCAGCGCCCACGGTGTGGGCCGTTCGGACCCTAAGATGGGAGACCATATCTGGCCGGAAGAGAATGTCGTCATCATAGTGTACTGTAAGAAAAAAGAAGCGGAGCAGATTAAAGAAGCCGTTCAGGAAGTGAAAAGAAAATTTCCTCAGGAAGGATTAAAAATATTTATGATGAAATCCTGACTTTTTAAGAATAATTTTTTTGAATATCCGGCCGCTCTCCCCTCGGGTGAGCGGTTTCTTATTTTTGAAGGTCTGGAAAGTCCCCTTTCCTTGTCAGCCTGTGATTCTGATGTTACAATTCCAGAGCTCTATCTCCACTGTCTCCCGGTGGCATTTATGAGCATTTTTTATAAAATGAAACAACCCTCCAGGAGGAGAACATTGATCAAAGCGATTGATTTAACAAAACGCTATGGAAAGCATACTGCAGTCAACAAGATCAACTTTGAAATTGCAAAAGGAGAGATCATAGGATTTCTGGGTCCCAATGGAGCCGGAAAATCCACAACAATGAATATGATCACAGGATACACCGCCCCTTCGGACGGATTCATACTGGTGGATGGTGAAAACATCCTGGATGATCCTGAAAAAACAAGAGGCAAGATCGGGTACCTTCCAGAACACCCGCCCCTCTATATGGATATGACGGTCAACGAGTATCTGAAGTTTGCCGGCCAACTGAAGAAAATAACAAAACCTGAATTGCGTCAGGACATGGATCGTATCTCCGAACTTGTTAAGATAAGCGATGTCCGGGGTAGACTGATCAAAAATCTATCCAAGGGATACAAACAGAGGGTAGGACTGGCTCAGGCTCTTCTGGGAAACCCCCAACTTCTCATCCTGGATGAACCCACAGTCGGTCTGGATCCCAAGCAGATCATTGAAATAAGAAACCTGATCAAGGAACTGAGTGAAGATCATACCATCGTCCTGAGTTCCCATATCCTGCCCGAGATCTCCGCCGTCTGCGACAGAGTTCTGATCATCAGCAAGGGAGACATCGTTGCCTCGGATACACCGGAAAACCTGGCAAAGAATATGGCTGGCATGCATAAGCTGCATCTGAGAGTAAAAGGCCAGGAAAGCAACATCCGGGGAGCCCTGGAAGGCCTTGGATTCCTGAAAGATATCATCCTGGCACCCTCCCGTGAGGAGGGAGTCCTGAAGGTGGTCGTGGAGGCCGGTAGAGATGCAGACATAAGGGAAGATGTATTCTTCGCCCTGGCGGCTCAACGCTGCCCCATCCTTCAAATGCGCCCCATGGACATATCTCTGGAAGAAATCTTCCTGAACCTGACAACCGTTGAAGGAGAAGAAAAATAATGCTGGCAGTATTTCGCAAAGAACTGTTAACCTACTTTACAACCTCGGTGGGATATATTTTTATGGGAGTGTTCCTTCTTATCTCAGGGATACTCTTCACCACGGGAAATATCTTTTCGATGAACTCTGACTATTCAGCCTTTCTGTCGGGACTGATCATGATATTTCTGCTGGTTGTTCCTCTTTTGACCATGAAAATATTCAGTGAAGAGAAAAGGCAGAAAACCGATCAGCTCCTGATGACCGCCCCCCAGTCAACTTCCATGATCGTGGCCGGTAAATTCCTTGCCGCAGGAACCCTGTTCCTTATGACCCTGATCATCACCGGACTCTACCCCCTGCTTTTGTCTTTTCATACCAGAATGGATACGGCTCAGATCATGGGAACCTACATAGGCTTCTTTCTGCTGGGCTGCTCCTTTATCGCGGTGGGAATTTATATTTCCAGCCTGACAGACAGTCAGGCCGGAGCGGCCATCCTGACGTTCTGCATGCTCATTATCACCTGGATTATTGACTTTATAGGCGGCTTTATGCCCGTCAGTATCCTGTCGGGAGTCCTCTTTGCGCTGATCATCACAGGGCTGGCCGCCTTCTGGATGTATAGTGCCACTCAGAATATACCTGCGGCGGTTTTACCCGTCCTTGCCGGTTTATTGATCATCACCCTGATCTATCTGATCAACAAAGACCTATACATCAATCTCATCGGCAAAACTCTGTCCTGGTTCTCCCTGACAAAACGTTTTTCCGACTTCCCCATGGGAATCCTGAAACTGGATGCCCTGATTTATTACCTCTCCTTTTCCGGGTTTTTTCTGTTTTTGACAACCCAGAAAATTGAAAAACAGAGATGGAGCTAACCCTTAGGTCCTATGAAAGTGAACCACGGAGGCTGTAAATCAGCCTTCGTAGGATGTGGACCCTTAGGTCCTATGAAAGAAAACCACAGAGGCTGTAAATCAGCCTCTGTAGGATTTGGACCCTTAGGCCATATGAAAGTGAACCACGGAGGCTGTAAATCAGCCTCCGTAGGATTTGGAGACATCAATGAAAATAAAACTGAATTTTAAAGCCCGTCATGCCGGTATGGCCGCGATAACAACGGTTGCCGTTTTGGCTGGACTGATCCTGCTCAACCTTGTTGTTCAGAACATCCCCGCCCAATGGGACATGACCAGAAAGAAGCTTTTTTCCCTGACAGACCAGACAACAAACCTGGTGAAAAGCCTGGACCAGGAAGTCATGATCTACCTGTTGTCCAAACCGGGTCAGGAACCAAAAGACATTATGGAGGTCCTGGAACGCTATGCCGGAGCTTCGTCCAAAATCAGTCTGGAACTGGTGGATCCCGACAGGAATCCCACTCTGATTTCCCAGTACTCCGAGGAGGGTCAGTCCATCACCAACGGAAGTGTTATCGTTGTCTCGGGAGCCTATTCCAGAGTGATCGACCGCATCGACCTCTATAGCATCAGCTACAGCCAGCAGGGTCAGCCCCAGGTTCTGGGAATGACTGCCGAACAGAGAGTCACCTCAGCCCTGGCCTATGTCATCAGCGGCAGGGAACCCAGAATTTACATACTGGAGGGGCACAATGAACTGACTCTGGCTAAACTGAACCTTCAGGATGTGGTTTCCAAGGCTAATTATTCTATAAAAATACTCAACCTTCTGAAGGTAGGCACGGTTCCCGATGATGCCGAAGTTGTGGTCATTCTGTCACCCCAGCGGGACCTGACAGAAAAAGAATCTGATGCTCTGGGCTCATACCTTGAAAAGGGGGGAGCCCTCTTTCTCTCCCGGGATCTATCAGGAGTGGACATGAGGAATATGGATGCTCTCCTGGGCCGCTTTAATCTGATGATAACCCCTGGTGTCGTGATGGAAAAAGATACCAACAGGCTCCTTCCGGGCATGGGGAATAACCCCATAGTTTTTTCTCCCCGCATGGCTGAAGAGAACCCGGTTACCGACTCTCTCAGAGAAAACAATCTGGATGCCTTTGTCTCGACTGCCATGGGTATCCAGGAGACAGAGATCAGAAAAAGAAACCTCAAATTCACCTCTCTGCTGAACTCTTCCAACAGCAGCTGGCTCCGGACTGATTTGAATAACCCATCCGAGTTTAGAATGGCGGGGGACATCCCCGGCCCCATTACAGTTGCCGCCTCCCTGGCCGAAACAAACCGGGATACAGGCAAGGAAGATGGTGCCCGGATCATCCTCCTGTCTAGCGGACAGTCCCTGTCTGCCCTGCCCGGCCTGGGGCAGATTAAGGCCAATATCGAGTTCTTCCTCAATAGCCTGAACTGGCTGAGCGACCAGGAAGAATCCATGAATATCCCCAGCAAGAGTCTCTTCAGACTCCCGGTACAGATTAACGCTCTGCAGGCCTGGATCTATGGGGCGATATGTGTTCTCCTCATCCCCTTGTTGATTATCATCGGCGCCTCTGTGGTCCTTTACAGGAGGAAGCACCTTTGAAAAAGAAGAAACAGCTTCTTCTGGCATTGGCGTCCCTTATCCTTTTGAGCGGGGTTTACGGTTTAACGCAGCTTCTTTCAAAGCCGGAGGAACTGAATCAGGAGATCCCGGCAGCTCCCAGAGAAAGCTATATCCTCAGTGAAGTCTCTGAGGAGGAACTGAAGTCAGTGACAATTGAAAATACCATGGGAGCCTACACCCTCATCCTGGGCGAACAGGGGATTGAAGTAAAAGGTGCCTCCGGAATAATCCTGGATCAGCAGGCTGCTGCCGGATTGACCTACGCTCTGATGAACCTGAGAAGTAGTGAACTCATCGAAAAAGACAGCAGTGATCTGGACCGGTACGGCTTGACGAATCCCAGGGGATTGCTGACATTGGAGAAGAGGGATGGAAGTAAAACCATCGTCAAAGTCGGAAACAGCAACCCTTCGAAAAGCGGTTTTTATTCTCTGAGAGAGGGGGAACGCTCGGTATACCTTCTCTCCTCCTACCTCGCCACGTCCCTGTTAAACTCCATGGACCTGCTGCGGGACAGAACTCTACCCCCTGTCAACTTTCAGGAACTGAAACGCCTGACAATCAGCTCAGAAAGAACGATAGACATCGTGCCCTACTTTCCATATGAAGTCTTATCCAGCACATTGAGTCCTCTGGTCATGGTGAAACCCTATAGAAGACCGGTGGCGGTTAACACTCAGACCTACTCAAAGTCTATGGAAGCTCTGGCTCAGAACTACCGGATTGTCAGTTTCTACCCGGATGACACGGATAAGGATACAGGTCTGAACGATCAGGCCGCAGAGATCTACATGTTGGATTCCACAGGAAATGAAGTCAACATCCAGGTGGGAAACAAGTCTGCCGAGGGAGACTATTTCTGCCGGGTCAGTCACGTGGCCGGAATCGTCACCCTCCCCTCGGAAGCCCTCACTTTAATCAATGTATCGCCTCTTGAGATGTCCGACCGCTTTATGCGGCTCATAGGCATCGACAGTGTAAAAGAAGTGCGTGTTGATACACCCACAGAGAGCTGGGTGGGAGGCATTTTGTTTCTGGATGATGAGACGGGAGTCTTTACTTTTCAGGGTGAAAGTGTTGAAGAAGATCCCTTCAAGAAGATGTATCAGGAAATCCTCTACCTCCTATTTGAGGGTGAAATTCCTGGAGATTTCACTCCATCAGGGCCTGCTCAATTCACTGTGACTTATACAGGTAATGATCAAACTCCCGGCAAGACAACTGCCGAGTGCTACGAATATGACCAGGACTATTACGCTGTCAGCATAGACGGCTATCCCCCGGAGTTCCTTATCGGTAAATACCAGATTGAAAGTCTTTTAAATTATTTGAGGGATTTCAAGGGCTGAAAAAAACCCGTATCTTTCATGGATACGGGTTTTTTATAACTTTGCTGTCCGCTCTGAGTTTCCAGAGCAGGATATCAGGGAGATGTAGCGGCTACGGTACTGGGAGAAGAGTTCATCCATGCGGCGACTGCAACAAAAGTGTTGTTTCCATAAGTGACAGAACTCCAGTTAGCAGGGACAGGCAAGCTCCTTGCCGTCCAATTCAAACCATCCACTGAAGTGGCTGCTGTAGTACTATCTTTTGTTACCGAATCACCGGCAATCGAAACAAAAATACCATTTCCATATGTAATGGAACACCATTTCGCCAAGGAAGGCATGCTTGTCGTTGTCCAGCTGATACCATCAGATGAGACTGCAGCAGAATCTCTGTTGAATGATACAACATTGAATAAACCATTTCCAAATGTTATAGAAATCCCGGGTACCGGTATAGTTCTCGATGTCCAGTTGATACCATCAGGAGAAGTTGCTGCTACTGCACTATTGTGAGCAACAGCAGTAAATAATCCATTTCCAAAGGCAATAGAGCACCAATAATCAGCAGAAGGCATGGTACATAGTGTCCAGGTCACTCCATCAGTGGAAGTTAAAGCAGTCGTAGAATTCTGAGCTAAAGTAACGAATAAATCATCTGCAAAAATGATAGGGCACCAGTTTGCAGCGACAGGTAAAGTTCGCATTGTCCAGTGAATACCATCAGGTGAAGTCGCAGCGTCCGTGCTGTTAGAGGATGCATCATCACCAGCGATTGTTACAAAAACCCCATTGCCGTAGGCAATCGATTTCCAGTCAGTATCTACAGGAATCGTACTTCCAGTCCAATTCACACCATCAATTGATACTGCGGCCGCTCCTCCGTTGGTAGAGACAGCAACAAATCTCCCATCACCATATGTTACAGCTTTCCACCCGGAAGAGCTGGGTAATACACTTTCATTCCAGACCGACCCTGCAGAAATCCAATCCGTATATAATGTTAAGTGCTCATTCTGCACTGTTATAGTATCACCTGCTTTATAGGAAGTTCCGCTTCCGTCAGGATTAGTGTTCCATCCTGAATAATTGGAACCTGTCTTCATAAGATTTCCCGAATTACCAAGTACTATTGCCTGATCATCCTGGGAGTAGGCTTTGTTATCAATGGGTACACTACCTGAATCAGCTTCGTTTGAATTATAATTAATTGAATAACTTTCTGGCTCTTTACAGGCAGAGAGAATGAAAACGAGGGTACATATGAATATTATCTTTTTTTTCATCAGTAAATCCTTTTCAGAATAGAGTTCCGTTTATTATAGAGCTACCAACTTTGAAAAGAAGGTATTATTCGGGAACGTGCTCGAAAAGATGGGACAGACGAGGCATTTTTTCCAAACCGACATCATCAAAAAAGCGAAGAACCCAGCCTGCCTCTTTGATTTCTCTGGGATTCTCAGAAACAGGAACAATCGTCCCGATTTGAGACAGTTCCAGGTACTTTTTAACATCTTTGATTCTGTTTTTATAATTCCTATAAGTGGAGCAGGATGTGGCTTTCCAGAATCCCTCAACACAGTCTTTGCAATGAGGATGATTTGATTCATCTTCAGTATCACTCGTGCGGAGCACAAGCGACAGTTCCCAGCAGTTCAGGCTATTTTGGTGGGATCTCAAAAAGGCGAGAATAATACTATTTTCCTGTGGGCTGAGGATAGAACTGATGTCCCTCTGATTCAGAAATACTTTATCATGAATGATTCTTATTCTGCTTTTTGCGTGGGCATTCAACCAAAGGGTGGCACCAAGTAATGCCAGTCCTATGATGAGATTGAGAATGTTATAGACACTGGATTCTATCCATCGTGGTTCAGCTCTGGACACAATAGCAAAGAACATCATAAAGAGCCAAAAATTCCAGAGGATAAAGATGGTATGAGAAAAAATGGATATGAGGCGATATACCAAAGCCCTCTTCCTGATCATTGATAATCGATCTATTTGAATAATAAAAATAATGATATAGAGAACCAGAATCTGTGCATGATTTGTGTAAAAATCACGATGTATAAATGCACCGGCCCAATATGCCATTCCCAATTGAATAGTGAGGCAGACAAAGTAGGACAGGATGAAGAAGTAATTCTTTCGTTGTCTCAGTACAATGAATGGCAGCATGTATTCCAGCAGAAGAGAAAAAAAACTAATGATATAAACTGAATTCACTGTTATTAAAATGGGCAGAGTCTTGGAAGGATCAAGGAAAGCCATGAGCCAAATGGAGAACCAGGATAATAGAGACAGAACAGGGACTAGAACATTCATTTTTAGATTATATTCTCAGTTTGTACAATTTTATGCAATAAAAAAAATTATTAATTTATTTTTATAGTATATAAACTAATTATCGGGAATATATTTTTTAAAGGCTTCATCTTCCATGATTTCAAGAACCAGAGGAGAACGGTCCTTCAGGAAAATTATTGAATATCCCCGGGTGAAAAAAGTCATGAAACCTTTCAGCTCGGGAATCTTTTCGGAAAGAGATCCTTCGGAAATGCAGGCTTTCCCCCATTTTTCGGAGATCTTCCGCATGCTTTTTATATCCGACAGGAGGAAGGAGATCTCTGTCTTTTCATAGTCGCTGTCTTTTCTGTTGAACATGGCCATCAGAGCATTCTGTCTTTCAAAGTCTTCAAAGTAAACCCGGTCCGCGACGACATAGAAAAGACCACCGCGGCCGTTCATTTTCCCGGAGCCGCATTCACCGATAAGGGTGGCATAGCTATAAAATTCAATCTTAGCTCCCAGCTTTTCTTCCCGCTTTTTCCAGAATTTTTCCACTTCGCTCAGTTTTTCATCTGCCATGCTGTTCCATTCTCCTTTGACCTGGCTTCACTATACCCTGTAATGTAATTTCCCCGCAAGTAAAGGAAAAAGGACTTTAAATACCGTTATAATACCCGGGAATTTTAATACAGAATATTCATAGTAGGAGCCGATACTCTTATGAGAGGAGCATTCATGGACAAGAGTCAATTAAGAGAACATGTAGACCTTATAAGAGAAGTATTCTCTTATAACCGGCGTTTTAAGGATTCCCTCTTTGTCATCAAAATTGACAGCTCCATCATCGACCACAATTATTTTTCTGTCCTGGTCCGTGACCTGTCCCTCCTTCACCAGAACGGCATCCGATTTGTCATCATTCCCGGAGCCCACGACAGGATCGATGAGATCCTGAATCAGTACAAGATTCCCTATAAAAGCGTTGATGGAGTCAGAATTTCCTCTGATGAAGCCATTCCATTTATCAAAATGGCTGCCTTTGATGTATCCAACAAGGTAATGACCCAGCTGTCGGGTTACGACATTCCCTCGGTCATTGGCAACTGGGTCAAGGCCAGAGCCCTGGGGGTTGTCAATGGAATAGACTTTCAGTGTACCGGGCGGGTAGACAAGATCAAAGCCGATGCCATTGAGACCCTCCTCCGGGAAGGGCACATCCCGATTTTTCCCTGCATTGGATGGAGTGCCAACGGAGACCCCTACAATATTTCCTCCGACGAACTGGCTAAGATCATAGCCATAGAACTCAGGGCTTCCAAGTTGTTCTTTATTGGATCAGACGCCGTGCTAAATTCCGAAAACTGCAACATCCCCCCAGAGATGCCCCAGTCCGAAGAGGGGCGGATATCCAAAATGTCCCTGTCACAGGCGGCTGATCTTATAAAGGAAAATCCAGAAAACAATCAAATGACCAAAGTCCGGGCGGCTCTTGCCGCCTGCGAGGGTGGTGTTAACAGAGTGCATATCCTGGATGGCCGGAGCGACGGTGCGGTGCTCAAGGAAATTTTCTCCAACCTGGGTATCGGTACCATGATCTATACCAACATCTATGAGCGGATCAGAAACATGAAGACGAAGGACATCTCCAGTGTCCTTATCCTGATGAAACCCTTTGTTGAGAAGGGGATTCTTGTCCCCCGAACCCGGAAAGACCTTGAAGATAAAATTGACGATTTTGTAGTGTACTCCATGGACGGCATCATCCACGGCTGCGGCGCCCTGCACCGATACAGTGATGACCTGGGTGAAATTGCAGCCCTGGCGGTAGACCAGAAATTTATTCATCTCAAGATCGGCGGGAAAATTGTCTCTTATCTTCTGGAGCATGCCGAAGAACAGGGTTTGAAAAAAGTCCTGGTATTGACAACACAAACCTCTGACTGGTTCCAGACCCTGGGCTTTGAACCGGCCGGAATATCGGATCTTCCTGAAGAAAAGAAGGCTCATTACAACATGAACCGGAACTCAAGAATTTTAATATACCATTTCTAAGTGTAATTGGATGAACCTGAAAAATCTCACCAATCTAATCAATGACTGCTCCTTCATAGACGCCCATACTCATTCGGATCATTATCAGGGAGAAAACAGGACTGGCATGCTGAAGGAAGTCTTTGAACATCGGATACTGACCCTCAGCTCGGCCACAGATCCTGATTCTATCCAGGAGTCATTCTCTCTGAACCGTTCCTGTCCCTGGATTTTAACAGCCGCTGGGATTCACCCCTGGAAAGCCGGAATCTATGATCTGGAAGATCTTGAATCCCTGGAAGAGGTTTATAAAATGGCTCATCAGATCAGTGAGATTGGAATGGATTCTCTCTGGGCACCTCCCGAGGCGACCTGGGAGAAGCAGTCAGAACTGCTGGAAGCTCAGCTCAAACTGGCTGTAAAACATAATAAGCCTGTGACCCTTCACACAAAGGGTGCAGAAGACAGGATTCTGACCCTGTTAAAAAAATGGACTCCCCCCTCGATTCTAATCCACTGGTTTGACGGCAGCGATGAACAGCTGAAAGCATTCCAGGCCCTGGGATGCTTTTTCACGGTCTCCCCGGTCCTACTGACCGAACCAGTCACTAACCGGATCATTTCTCAGATTCCTCTAAACCTACTTCTGGCCGAAACAGACAATCCTCCCGCATGGCACTGGCTCTTTGACCAGCCCCCCCGGGCGATCCAGATTCAAGATGTCCTGCAGGCGGCATCCAGAATCCTCGACATCCCCATCGGGGAACTTCATGAGGCATTCAAGGACAACCTGAAAACCTTTTTTAAAATTCCGCCTGTTCATTGTTGATCCTTCCTCCTTCAGGAATCATACTGGAAGGTATGAAACAATTCTTGAAAATTATTTTTTTATTCTTAATTGTCCTTTCCCCGCTGAGAGCCCAGAATTTCGGTATTGCCGTAGAGGATCAGGTTCTGTCAGCTCTCATCAATCCTGCTGCAATGGGTGTGGGAAACTCCGGCGGGTTCGCCTATATCAACCGTTATTCCACAGACCAGGGATTTCTGAACGATTACGATCTCCTCTTCTCCCTGGGAAATTTGGCCTACAGTTACGGAAACTTCTACGGAACTGATAAGCATTTAATAGCCAGCGGATTCCGACTGGCTCCCGGCAGTTACGGGGGAATCAGTTATCAGTGGTATAAAGATTCCACCGAACAGAAGGGGGGGGGACTGGGCCTTTCCTTTATGATCAGGCCCAGCAATTCTATTTCATTGGCAGTCAAAGGTGTGGATCTAAATAATCAAGCCTCTACAGAGCTGGGTTTCGGATTCAGACCTCTGTTTTTCAGCAAGAAACTTGCCTCCCGTTTCACCCTGTCCGGAGATGCCCGTATCGAGGACTCCCAGTGGCAGGAGGTCAGTCTTGGAGCCTTTGTGGAACCAACCGACGGGGTTAAGATATTCAGTGATTACAACTTTGAAAAAGAAGTGTTTCAGCTGGGAGTCCGACTCTCATTCTCCTATCTGGAAGTCGGATCTGCAATGGATGCCTCTGGTGACAGAGCCTGGAAAGACGGGACCTTCCAGGCCCTTTCATCCTTTAAAAAACAAAGGAGCTTAATGGAACACTCCCTCCATAAAGCCATTGAGTATGATCTTGCCGGAGTTATCCTGGATGCTCCCACAGGGAGATATTCATCGGAGTTCCCCCGGAAGGAGCTGCGCTCTTTGGCCGATTTTATTCTGGATATGGAAAAGATCAAAAAAGACACCACAGCCAAAGCTATAATTTTTAAAAACCAGGAATTCAAAACCAATTTTGCAAACCTTCTTGAAATCGAAGAGATCCTGAAGGAAGTCAAGGAGTCGGGGAAAAAGATCTACTTCTACTATGATTCCATAGACAACCTGCCCTACTCCCTGGTGGCTTCTGTAGCCGATGAGCTATATCTGAACCCCGCAGGATCTGTGTTCCTCCAGGGTTTCTCTGTCACCAACTTCTACCTGAAGGATTTCTTTGATCAATGGGGAATCAAGGTTCATAACTTCAGATCTCATGAATATAAGACCGCCTACAACAGCTTCTCCGAATCCGGTATGACAGATGAGGAGAGGGAAGCTCTTCAGTATCTGTACGATGGACTTCATACCGAAATGATCCGCATGATCAAAGAGGGAAGGGGAAGTAGATTAACAGACACGGCCCAGTCTCTCATCGACCGGGGACCCTTCATTCATGCCTCCCAGGCCCTGGCGATGGGACTGGTGGATAGACTGACTTACGAAGATGAGTTTGATGCAGTCATGAAAGAGCGCAAACTGAATGTTTTCAAGGCATCCTTATCAACAGGAAATATGGACTACGACTGGGATGAAGCAGGGCAGCCTGTCATCGCCGTGATCTATGCCATCGGCGGGATTACCAGGGGAGAAGGAACAGCGGGGAGCTCCATTGGTTCCGATTCCATGGTAAGGGCCATCCGCAACGCCCGCCGGAATCCTCTGGTGAAAGGAATCATCCTCAGGGTGAACTCGGAAGGGGGCTCATCCCTGGCATCCGACCTGATAGCCCGGGAAGTCGCTCTTTGCCGGATGGGAGAACATCCGAAACCGGTCGTTGTCTCCATGGGTGGAGCCGCCGCGTCAGGCGGGTATTATATGGCCGTACCTGCCTCACGGATTATAGCTTCTCCTGCCAGTATCACCGGATCCATCGGGGTCATTACCATCCTTCCTGAAATCTCGGGACTGATGGAAAAAATCGGCATAGCCGTGGATACGGTTAAAACCGCCGAGAATGCCGAAACCGGGAATATCCTGAAACCACTGACCAGGGATGAAGAGGAGCAGATCAGGGAATATATTGCCGCGATCTATGACCAGTTCATCACTCTGGTGAGTGAATACAGAGAATTATCTATTGAAGAAGTAGATGAATCGGCCCGGGGCCGTATCTGGACGGGAACCCAGGCCAGAGAGCGGGGACTTGTCGATATCAATGGTGGTTTAACGACGGCCTTTGGGGTTATGAAAGAGCTGATCCAGACAGAGAATGAACTCAGGTTGATCGAAATAGTCCCGGGGCGGAATCCCGGATTCCTGGAACGCATGGTGACAGAGCCCTTTCTCGGTAGAATCAAGACAGAATCGCCCCTGCCTGAAGATCTGAAAAATCTGATGATGATGTATCAATCCTTGAGTGAATATGAAGAGGGAGAAGCTCTCTATCTGATGCCTTATACAGCCGAAGAGCTGGGAGTCTCTCCCTGATGGTAATTTTATAGCTATTCTTGAGGATAGTCCCTGAGTATGCGGTCAATCAGTTCCTGGACCTTTAATCCATCCCGGTAGGAGGATTCACATTTTCTTCCGGGATTCTTGTACAGATCAAGAGCATGATTCATCATGGCCGAAAAGTAGGCGGTCCGCCCCTTCCAGCCGGAGGTACTGCAGGTCAAGGAGCGGAAGCCCGTATAATAGGGAGACTCTTCTGAGCTCCACAGCTCATACACACCGTTTCCGATTCTGATCCTTCCCCGCTCAAAACTCAAATCCAGCTCAAAAACCAGATGGTCCCGTCGTCCCGACACATCCAGAACAATGTTGATTCCCCCCCCCCGGGCCAATACAATCATCTGCCCTCCTTCCTTGTAGGGATTCCCCTCACAATGGAGGATCTCCAGATCCTGATCTGTCAGAAAGCGAAGGATATCCAGCATATGAGTACCGTCATGATAAAGGTTCTTTGAAACCTCTCTGGCTTTTCCCATATACAACCGGGCATTAATACTCAAGAGCTTTCCGAAAGCCTTATCCCTGATCAAGCCCCGGACCTCCTGGTAATCCCTTGAAAAGCGCCTCTCATGGTTGACAAGAACCACAGAGTCGGAACTCTCAATGAGAGACAGGATGGACCTGGCTTCCTCGAGGGAGTTGGAGAGCGGTTTTTCACAGACAATCATAGGAACTTTCGCGGTCAGAGCCTTCTTGAGGATTGTGACATGACTATCCGTGTCTGAGGCGATATGCAGAATATCCGGATGCACCGCATCAATCATGGCATCAAAATCAGAGAAGACTTCGCAATCCGGCAGATTCTGCTGAAAAGCCTTCCTTCTTGATTCATCCGGATCGGCTCCCGCCACAAGAGTGGTCTCCTGGTTATACTCAATGGCTCCCAGATGACTGGCAGGTTTTTCTCTTAGAGGGTCATTTTCCAGTGTCACACCGATGCGGCCTAATCCTGTGATGGCACAGCGGACATCATTCTTGCGGGTCATATATCCTCCGGGGTTGCTCTATTATCGGCACCTCAAAGCATAGTCTTCATTTTGGCATTATCAAAACCCATCCTTGACCCGCCTCGCCCCCCTATCTATACTTGATTTGATGACGTGGGAAAGAACATTTGTACTGATTAAACCAGATGGTGTAAAACGGGGACTCATAGGACAGGTCTTTCATCGTTATGAAAGAGCAGGCCTGGTGATTGTAGGGTCTAAACTAGTCTCACCCAGTCGCAAGAAAGCGGAAAAGCACTATGAAGAACATAGGGGTAAAAGCTTCTTTGCCCCCCTTGTAGACCTCCTCCTCTCGGGTCCTTCTATGGCCATTGCCCTGGAAGGGGCACACGCCATAGAAGTTGTCCGGAAACTCAACGGAGATACCGAACCAAGAACGGCGGCTCCGGGCACGATCCGCGGAGATTTTGCCCACATGGGTTATACAAGGAGCCCCGAACTCAAGGGTGTGATCAACAACATCGTTCATGCCTCGGATTCTCCAGAGAGCGCCCTTCGGGAGTTATCTCTCTGGTTTGACAATGATTTCGCAGATCCCTATACCACCAACCTGGATGGCATGATTTAGTATCTCTTACTTGACACAAAGATCAACAAACTCAAATTTTGTCACATCAAAGAGACCTTCATCGGTGAGTTTCAGCTCAGGAATAACAGGGAGAGCCATAAACGCCAGGGTCATGAAAGGATCCACATCCTTGTTGACTCCCAGAGTGTGGACGGCGGTATTCAGAAGTTCCTTCAAAGAGGCGCTGACCTCTTCTGCCGGCAAGTCCGACATGAGCCCTCCGATAGGCAGGGGTAAAAGCCCAGCTAGTTTCCCGCCGGCGGCCACGGCGAGACCTCCGCCCGAGGCAGCCAGAGCATTCACAGCCAGGGCCATATCATCATCATTGTCACCGAGAACAATCAGGTTATGAGAATCATGGCCGATGGATGATGCCACGGCGCCCCCCCTCAATCGGTAGTTTTCAACCAGTCCCAGACCGATAGTTCCTTTACCGCCATGCCGTTCAATGACGGCTATCTTCAGAATATCCAGGTCGGGATGGATTTGAAACAAATTTCCCTCATCTCTCTCGACTTTCCGGATCGCATGCTCGGTGACCAGAGAATGAGGCAAGATGCGGATCACCCGGACCACATCGGTTTCCAGGAACAGTCTGAAGTCTTCCGACTTAATCGTGCGGACCTTTACCGTATTCAACACAGCTTCTGTCAGTCGGGAGGACTGAGAAAAAAGAGGCTTCTCATTTTCTGCAACGAGAACACCCTTCTTATAAACCTGCCTGACATGGATGGATTTTAAATCCTCCAGAATAACAATATCCGCATCATACCCAGGAGCCAGGGCGCCCTTACCCTTCAGATTGTAGCATTCAGACGGATTGAGAGTCGCCATCTGTATGGCCCAGACAGGGTCCATCCCCAGGTCTATTGCCTCCCTGATGTTATAGTTGATATGTCCGTCTTTCAGGATGTCCTCGGGCTGTTTGTCATCCGTACAAAAAGCACAGCGTCTAAGGTTGTATGACTTGACACCATTGATCAGATTTTTCAGATTCCGGGCGGCTGAACCCTCCCGGATCAGCACATACATCCCCCTCCTGAGGCGGGAACGCATCTCTTCGGGGGTAGAACACTCATGGTCTGTTCCCACACCGGCACCGATATAGGCATTCAGCTCCTTCCGGTCCACCATGGGAGCATGACCGTCGATGAGCATGCCTCTATCCAGGGCCATCTGCATCTTCTCCAGAACAGCAGGATCACCGGCGATCAGAGAGGGATAATCCATCATTTCACCCAATCCCAGGACACGGGGTTCACCAGCCAGTTGTGCCAGATCCGAGGCGGATAATTTGGCCCCCGCATTTTCAAAGAGAGTGGCGGGCACACAGGAAGGGAGCATAAAAAAACATTCCAGAGGCAGACCCTCTGAAGCATTCAGCATATAACGGATACCTTCCAATCCTGCAACATTGGCTATTTCATGAGGATCTGCCACTACCGTTGTTGTCCCCCGGGGGACGACCAGGGAAGCAAAGTGCTCTGGAGTGGTCAGGGATGACTCGATATGCACATGAGCATCAATGAATCCGGGAGAAATATAGGATCCCTTTAAATCAATTTCAATCTCTCCCTCATAGGCTCCGTACCCCAGTATCTTTCCATCCTTGATCGCCAGGGTATTTTCCAGAATTTCTCCGGTAAATACATTTATAATTTTGCCGTTTCTAAAGACCATATCGGCTTTTTTTCTACCCGCAGCGGCGTCTATAAAACTTTTTAAATCCATTGATTTCCACTCCTTGACCAAGCCTGCTACCGGCTTCATCCCTTCCATATGAGAGGGATGAAGCCGGTAGCAGGCCGATGATTCTTATTATAATACAGTGAAAATGATAATTTGTTAAAAAATTATATTATTTGATTGCTTGATCAGTCAGGACCATTCTATAATTATGAAAACTATTTAATCCGTCCCATAGCAAGGGACCCAAATCAAAGGAGTTTTCATGGAAAAATTTTTCAAGCTGAAAGCCAATGGAACCACCGTTAAAACAGAAGTACTGGCAGGAATGACAACCTTCCTGACCATGGCTTATATTTTAATAGTGAACCCACTGATTTTATCAGACGCAGGTATGGATTTTGGTGCTGTATTTACAGCCACGGCTCTGTCCGCTGGTATTGCTACACTGGTTATGGCTTTAATTGCCAAACTCCCCTTTGCCCTCGCACCTGGTATGGGTCTTAATGCTTTTTTTGCATATGCCGTTTGTCTGGGAATGGGATACTCCTGGCAGTTTGCCCTGACGGCAGTATTTCTGGAAGGTATTATTTTCATCGTACTCACCTTTCTCAATGTACGGGAAGCCAACATCGACTGTATACCAACTAATATTAAGAAAGCAATTTCTGTAGGTATCGGTCTGTTTATAGCTTTTATCGGCTTGCAGAATGCTAAAATGATTGTTAACAATGATGCTACACTCGTTGGATTGGGATCTATTTCCAGCCCTGAATTTACTCTGGCGATTATTGGCCTGGTAGTAACAGCAATCCTTCTGGCATTTAAAGTCAAAGGTGCCCTGCTTATCGGAATAATTGCCGGTACTATTGCAGGTTTCCCCCTGGGACTGACTTCAGCACCCGCTGGAAGCTGGGCTCCCCCTTCACTGGCACCTATTTTTTTCAAATTTGACTTTTCTCAGGTATTAACACTAGATATGTTCATCATTCTGTTTACATTTCTTATGGTAGATATGTTTGATACTGTGGGAACCTTGATCGGAGTGTCTACTAAAGCTGGTCTTTTAACTGAGGATGGCAAGATTCCAAGAGTAAAACAGGCTCTTTTTGCGGATGCCATTGGAACAACCGTCGGAGCCTGTCTCGGTACAAGTACTGTTACAACCTACGTTGAATCTGCCGCAGGAGTAGAGGAAGGTGGAAAAACAGGACTCACAGCCCTTGTTGCTGCAATTCTTTTCTTTGCAGCCCTCTTCCTGTCTCCCCTCTTCCTGATGATCCCCAGTGCTGCCACAGCTCCGGCTCTTATTCTGGTTGGTTTATTTATGATCACTCCGGTTAAGGATATAGAGCTCCACGATATGACCGAGGCTCTCCCTGCCTTTTTGACCATGTTCATGATGCCCCTGACCTACAGCATATCAGAAGGAATTGTCTTTGGGATCGTATCCTATGTCATCCTGAAAGCCTGTACCGGTAAAGCTAAGAGCGTTCCTGTACTAACCTACATCATCGCTGCAATTTTTATTTTGAAGTTCTTTATCTGATCCTACCAGTTCTGTTAGACTGAATAGACCCCGTCCTTCTGAGGCGGGGTCTATTTATTATAGGAGTTCCCATGGGAATCAAGACAATATTTTTCGATGCCGACGGCACCCTTCTTGACTTCAGAAAAGCCGAAAATAAGGCATTAACAGGGCTTAAAGACTTTATGGGAAGTGACCTCTCTCAAGAGGATTTCATAAAGACCTACCACAAAATCAATGACAGAATCTGGATGGAGCTGGAAGAGGGAAGTATAACAGCGGCAGAACTGAAGCAGGAACGTTTCCACCGTTTTGCCGCAGCCATGAAGTCGAAGGTGTCAGCCCGGGAGCTCTCCGAGTTCTATCTCAGGGCATTGGGGCAGGGATGCTTTTATCTGAAGGACGCACAGAACCTCCTGAAGGCTCTACAGGAAGACTTTCCCATGGCAATGATAACCAATGGCCTCACGGCAGTACAAGAGGCCAGATTCGAAGCATTGGGCTTTTATGACCTCTTTACAGAAATTCTTATTTCCGAGACAGAAGGAATAGCGAAACCGGACCCTGAAATATTCAAGAGAGCAGCACAGCGTATGGGGGTCCCTCTGAATAAGGAGATTCTGATGGTAGGCGACAGCCTGAGCTCCGATATTGCCGGCGGTATAGCAGCGGGAATCAGTACATGCTGGTACAATCCCGGTGTATGGGAAAATCATTCCTCCCACAAGGCGGATTATGAGATACAGTCTTTGATGGAAATATTGGAAATACTGTAATTAAGTACAACCGATGGAAAGGCTGTCCAGATAGGAGATAGTGACGGCAATGGCTCCCTCAGGTTCGAACTTTTCAATCATGGCAATCTGAAAGGCAAAGGCTTCAATCAGACTGAACAGCTGATAGGCCGTTTCCTTGGCCGGAACCTTTCGGAACTCACCCTTCTGAATCCCCTGTCTGATCAACTTTGAAAAAAGATAGATCAGTCCGACAGTTCTTTTCTCAATATCCCTGGAATAGTCCTTACCCTGCCGTTTCATCTGAAACAGAAAATCAGCCAGACAGGAAAAAAAGTCTCTTTTTCTATAACACTTCTCAATGATATCCCTGCAGATGAATTTCATCTTGATCAACTCGCTCTGACCATCATCGGTAAAAAGAACCTTGTAGTCCTTGTACATCCCCTCGGTCATCTGTTTCACCGCATAGTAAAAAATCTCTTCCTTGTCTTTAAAGTAGAGGTAGAGAGTCGGCCTTGAAATACCACAGCGTTCGGCGATGTAGGAGAGATTCGTATCCTGATATCCTTTCTGGGCAAAGATAACAAAGGCCCGTTTAAGAATTTCCTGTTTTCGTTTCTCATGATCAATTATCTTGGGCATATATATCAATTATAGCCTGTCAGTATCGATTTGACTATGACACATTTTACTTATTTGTATATCAAAAACCCCGGGATCTATACAACAGCCACTCGGAGCCAAAAAAAGGCCGATCCCGACAGGAGCAGCCTTAAGTGCAGTTTTTTTAGGGTATGCCGCTTAAGTACAACGTACTCCATGGCGGCATTATGTCAATAACAACTGCCTAAAAAAGATACCTAAACTAAAATGCTGAAAGATCCACCTCCTTGTCATAGTCGATGCCGTCTACATTAAATCCGTGAAGCTTAAGATAATCTTCCCGGAATCCTTTAATATCCGATAAGTCGGATACATTTTCTGTAGTAACCTGGTCCCAGAGGTCGGAGACCGCGCTCTGCACATCTTCACGCATTTCCCAGTCATCAATCCGAATACGCCCCTTTTCATCCACAGGAACGTCCTTCCCGGGTTTGAGGCGATCCTTGAAGAGGCGGTACATCTGTTCGATGCAGCCTTCGTGAATTCCCTTTTCTTTCATGACCTTAAAGAGCAGGGCCATATAGAGGGGAACAACAGGAATGACCGAACTGGCACGTGTGACCAGAGCCTTGTTGACAGACACAAAGGCCTGCCCGTGCACATCTTTCAGCATTGTTGTGAGAGCTGCCGCGCTGTTTTCCAGATTTTCCTTGGCTTTACCGATGGTTCCTTCCCTGTAAACGGGGTAGGTCACGTCCGGTCCGATATAGGAATAGGATACAGTACGAAATCCCTCTGCCAGAATTCCGGCAGATTTGAACTGACTGGTCCAGCGCATCCAGTCCTCACCGCCCATGACCTTAACAGTCGGGGCTATTTCTTCTTCATCAGCCGGTTCAATAGTAACATCATTGACTGTCTGATTCATAAAATCTACGGATTGAGCCGTATAGGATTTTCCAATGGGTTTTAATACAGAGCGATAGGTTTCTCCTGTTTCAGGATCCACTCTGACAGGTGATGCCAGGGAGTAGACCAGCAGATCCACCTGACCCCAATTCTCCTTGATCCAATGAATGGCTTGAGACTTGACATCATCAGAGAAGGCATCGCCGTCTATGGTGAAGGATTTGATCCCTTCTCTTTTAGAAAACTTGTCAAAGGCTCTGTTATTATACCATCCGGGGCTGGCAGTTCTCTTGGGGGAAGGCCCCTTTTCGAAAGAGACTCCCAGTGTCTCAGCTCCACCGGCAAAAGCGGCGGTAATCCGGGATGCCAGACCAAAGCCTGTAGAGCAACCGACAATGAGGATTCTTTTGGGCATTTCCAGAGCCCCTTGTCCTTTCACAAAGCCTATCTGGTTTTCTACTTCTTTTTCGCATCCTTCTGGATGAGCCGTGAGACAGACGCTTTTTATAATTTTCGGTTCTATGATCATTCTGTTTATTCCTTGATTCGTCCGTAGCTTCTACACAGTACCAGAGCCATAACAGGACTCTGGTATTTTATTTAATTAGACCCAGGGGTTTTCATGATGCACATCCAGGAAGCTTCTGCAGCCATTTCGTCACCGACAAAAGCCTTTCCCTTCTGCTTAATCATCATACCGCTGATTCTTTCATTAACAATCTCCATACGGACTTCGTCTCCTGGAACAACCTGGCGGCGAAACTTGGCTTTCTCTATGGAGGCTAAAAAGAAGAGGCCCTCTTCATTCCGCAGTTTTTTAAGACCCGCACCACCGCACTGAGCCATGGCTTCCACCAGAAGGACTCCCGGTACAACCGGGTATTCCGGGAAATGACCCTTAAAAAAGAAGTCATCCATGGTGTATTTCCTGTATCCGACAACACCCTCTTCGGAAACATTTTCCAGGCGGTCTACAAAGAGAAAGGGAGCCCGATGGGGGAGTAATTGTTCCATTTCTGTCATATCTTAATCCTCGTACTTCTTGAAAATAATGGAGGCATTGTGGCCTCCGAATCCCAGTGAATCACTGAGAACCGCGTTAACCCTGGCATCGACTCCGACACCCGGCAGGTAATCGAGATCACAGCCTTCTTCAGGATTTTCCAGAGTCAGTGTACCGGGGAGAAACTGATTTTGAATGGCCAGTACAGCTACGATGGCTTCCACGCCACCCGCAGCGCCGACCATATGAGCGGTGATGGCCTTGGTGGAAGAGACTTTCAGTTTATAGGCATGAGTTCCGAATGCCAACTTGATGGCCTTGGTTTCGATGGGATCGTTAGTGGGTGTGGATGTGCCGTGGGCATTGATGTAATCAATATCCTCAGGATTCAGGCCGGCATCTTCCAGAGCAAGTCTCATGGAGGCGGCAGCCCCTTTCCCATCGGGATCTGGTGAGGTCAGATGACCGGCATCGCAGGTAGCACCATAGCCTACCAGCTCGGCATAGATGGGAGCGTTCCTTTTTTTGGCATGTTCCAATTCTTCCAAAATAATGACACCGGCACCCTCTCCCATGATAAAACCGTCACGGTCTTTATCAAAGGGACGGCAGGCCACTTCGGGTGTATCATTGAACTTGGTGGAGAGTGCCTGGATTCTAGAAAACCCTCCGATACTAAAGGGGGTAATAGCCGCCTCCATGCCACCGGTGAACATGCAGTCGACCCTTCCGCTTCTGATCATATCCAAAGATTGACCAATGGCATCGGTGGCGCTGGCACAGGCTGTAGAAACGGAGGAACAGGGTCCATGGAGTCCAAGTTTAATGGCAACATTGGCGGGCCCCTCATTGCTGATCATCTTGGGAATGGTCATGGGGGCAATCCCGGAGGGTCCTCTTTTAAAAAGCTGCATCATGTTTTCTTCTATCACTTCAAATCCGCCGATTCCATTGCCAAGGCAGACACCGACTCTGTGAGGATCAAAACTGCCTTCTATAAATCGGGCATCCCTGGCTGCCTGAACGGCAGAGGCAACGGCATATATAGTAAATTCAGCCATTTTTCTGACTTCTTTCCGGTCTACATAGAGGGTGGAGTCAAAATCCTTCACTTCTCCCGTGACTCTGCATGCAAATTGTTCGGTGTCAAACTTTGTATTAGCTCCGATTCCGGTCTTGCCTTCTTTCAGGGATTTCCAGAAAGCGGGGACATCATTCCCTGCGGGATTAACCGTACCCATTCCTGTGACTACTACACGTCTTTTCATATTAAACCACTCTCCTTAAGAGTTACTTTTAGATTGAAGACCGAAAAAAAATCGGCCGGTTACATCACCATTCCGCCGTCTACATTCAGGACCTGTCCTGTGATGTAGGAGGCTTTGTCTGAAGACAGAAAAAGTACGGCTTCCGCTATATCCCGTCCAGAACCGGTGCGTCCAAGGGGAATCTGCTTTTTCAGTTCATCCATGACCTTGTCGCCAAGATCCTTGGTCATATCTGTATTGATAAAACCGGGAGCAATAGCATTCACTCTCACACCCCGGGAGGCTACTTCTTTGGCCAGACTCTTTGTCAGGCCGATCATTCCGGCCTTGGAGGCGGCGTAGTTACACTGCCCTGCATTCCCCATGACTCCCACAACACTGCTCATATTGATGATACAGCCTTTTCGCTTACGGATCATCTGGGCGGCGGCAATTCGTGAGATGAGGAAGGCACTTGTCAGGTTCACTTTCAAGACCTGTTCCCACTGATCCATGCTCATGCGGAAGATCAGGCCGTCTCTGGTGATGCCTGCATTGTTCACGACAACATCCAGGCCCTCTTTGGCCAGGGGGTCAACAATGGCAGTCATCTGCTCTTCGTCTGTCACATTACCCTGATGCCAGGTCACGGTAGTTCCCTTCTCTGAGGCCAGAGCCTGAAGCTCATCTATATAAGGACTGGGACTGGTACTGATAAAGTGGACAGTGGCCTCTTCTTCAAGAAAAAGCTGCACTATTTCTTTTCCGATTCCCCGGGAGCCCCCGGTAACAAGAACTGTTTTGCCTTTCATGTTTTCTCTCCCTGCTGATTAATGAATATTTTTTATGTTTTCAAGAAGACCATTCAGACCCTCAAGAGTACCGCAGGAAAAGACTTCCTGCTCCATTCCGGATTTTTTCCATAGTCCTGTGAGGACCGTCCCGGGCCCGGCTTCGGCAACACGGAAGATTCCGGATGAACCGAGATTTCTTTCAATCTCCAGCCACTGTACGGGGCTGACCATCTGCTGAATACTCAGTTCCCTGGCTTCTTCTCCCGTAGTAACAAGGGTTCCGGTCACATTGGAATAAAAATCTTTCACCGGATCAGAAAACTTCAGTCCCCCCAGGAAATCGGCGAGAGCCTCTTTTCCGCTGTCCAGGAGAGGAGTGTGAAAAGGACCGGAGACTTTAAGGGGAATGACCCGTTTGGCTCCGGCTGCTTTTAAAGCACCCTGAACATCTGCAATACCGGCGGTAGTTCCTGAGATGACGACCTGAACAGGGCTGTTGTTATTGGCCGCATACACATGAGTGCTCTGACAGTTGGCCAGGACCTTCTGTATGGCATCAAAATCAAGCCCCATGACAGCAGCCATTCCCACATCCCCATAACGGGTTATTACCTGCGCAGCCGTAGAAGACATGATGTCTCCCCTCGCGGAAACAAGTGAAAAAACATCGGATTCTGTTAAAATACCTGCATCGACCATGGCCGAAAACTCACCCAGGCTGAATCCTGCGGTGCAGGAAGAGTGGATTTTTTCTTCATTCAGGGCCCGGAGAACAGAGAGATTCACAAGAGTGACAGCCACCTGAGTGTTCTTTGTCTCTTTCAGATCTTCAATAGAACCTTCGAATAAAAGGCCGCTCATATCCTTTCCGATGATGTCTGAAGCCAGGGAGAAGAGTTCTCTGACACAGTCATAGGATTCCCAGAGGTCTTTTCCCATACCGGGAAACTGAGCGCCCTGTCCGGAAAATAAAAAAGCTGTTTTATTGTCTACCATACGAAATAGTTTCCTCCATAGGACAGTCCGGCTCCAAAACCGACACTGATCACCTTATGATTTTTCTTCAGAAGTCCCTGATCATCCATATCGGATAAGGCAATAGGAACGGTGGCTGCAGAGGTATTCCCATAATTCTGCAGGTTCACAAAAAATTTGTCCATAGGAATTTTAAGCCGTTTTGAAGCAGCCTGAATGATTCTAAGATTTGCCTGGTGTGGAACGATCCAATCCAGTTCATTCTTATCAATCCCGGCTCTTTCCAGTAATTCCAATATTGTCTGGCAGATGACCCGAACAGCAAATTCATATACCCGCCTGCCATCCATGGCGATATACAGATCCTGGGGATTTTTCAGATCCGCCATGATTTCCGGTGTCAGAGGGTTTTTAGATCCCCCGGTTTTCACAATCAAGGCATCCCATCCACTCCCTTCGGAGCGCAGGCTGGAAAATTTGATTCCCCGGTCTTCCTCGTCGGAGACTGAAACCACAACAGCACCCGCACCGTCGCCAAAAAGGACACAGGTATTCCTGTCTTTCCAGTTCACCACTGATGAAAGCACTTCGGCTCCCACAACAATCACATGGTCACAGGTTCCGGCGTATATGAAGCTCCGAGCCGTTTCGAGGGCGTAAGAAAAGCCGCTGCATGCAGCGGCAAGATCGAAGGCACCGGCTCTGGGAATATCCAGGGCATCCTGGATCAAGCAGGCCGTAGATGGAAAGGCTTTATAATCAGGCGTGGATGTGGCAACAATGATCATTCCAATATCATCTTTAGAAACTCCGGAACTCAGAAGTGCCAGACGGGCAGCCTCAATCCCCAGGGTTGAACAGCTCTCTCCTTCGGAAGCGAGATACCGGGATTCAATCCCGGTATGGGAACGTATCCATTCATCTGAGGTATCCACCCAGTTGGACAGGTCGTCATTACTGACTTTACGGTGGGGCAGAGATTTTCCCAGACCGGTGATAATTCCATTGCGGATAGTCGTTGTCATAAAATTATTATTTACAGAATAGGACCAAATGTCAATAACAGCAGAGGCCTTTGGGTGAAATTGAGACCAAACGAACCTGAAAAAGATGATTTGGATGATTCAGGTTTTCCATTCTTCCTTCCTATGAATTATAATAAAAGAAAATAATTTCAAAGAGGTACAGATATGCTCCAGAAGGGAGATCAAGTTAAAAATTTCACACTCCAGGATGACCACGGACAGGAAATCAGTCTCTCAGATTTCAGAGGAAAAAAAGTTGTTGTCTATTTTTACCCCAAAGATGACACTCCCGGCTGCACCGTCGAGGCCTGCAGCTTCAGGGACGAGCACAGCCGCTTCGCGGATGCGAATACAGTAATTCTGGGAATCAGCAAAGATTCAGTAGAAAAGCATGAAAAATTTAAATCAAAATATGATTTGCCTTTTTACCTGCTCAGCGATCCTGAAACAACGGTGATAAAACATTTTGGAGCCTGGGGGGAGAAAAAAAATTACGGAAAGACCTATGAAGGAATCATCCGTTCCACCTTCATCCTTGATGAAGTGGGTAAGGTGATTCATACATTTGAAAAAGTGACTACCAAAGATCATGCCTTGGCCGTTTTGGAAGAAATAGGAAAGTTCTAAAACCGTCAGGGCCTAAAAAACCCCCAAGGGAAAGGAGGAAAACCTTAGGGGTTGAAAAATTTTTAATTTAAAACGGTTATGCTTGTAATACAATCCACCTTAAGAAGCGTTACAACAATTTTAAATTTTTTAGAAATCCCGTCCTAAAAAGTCCAATCTTGTTCAATCCATAGGCTTGAGGTATCTTATGAGAGATCACGGGGGGAATAATTTGGTTTTATTCATCATGATGCTGGGAATGATTGCCTCAGGATCTGCAGTAATATTCGTTAAACTGGGATCCATGAACCCGGTAATCCTGGCCTCCTACAGGCTGCTTCTCTCCGCTTTAAT
>NZ_JAQIBL010000355.1 GCF_027859075.1 Oceanispirochaeta sp.
CCTGTATACCCGTATTAAAATTAAATAATAATCTCAAAAGGAGAAGTTCTTATGAAAAAAAAGTTTAGTTTTTTAATGATTCTGATGGTACTGTCATCTTTTCTGTTTGCCGGCGGGCAAAGCGAGGCGGCAAGTCCTGCTGAAAGTATGGCCTCCCAGGGGCCAGTTGAAATTGATTTCTGGTCTACCCAGACACAGTCTGACAGACAGGCCACGATTCAGGTTCTTATTGATACTTTTGAAATCATGAACCCCAATGTTAAAATAAACCTCATACCTGTCGATGAAAATGATATGGCGACTCAGCTTAACACCGCTGCTGCTGCCGGTAAACTCCCGGCCCTACTTGAGAGTCCGGCTGAAAACCAGGTCGCCTTCGGATCTCAGGGGCTTCTCAACTCAGAAGCAGTCACTGACTTGATTAATACTGTCGGCAAAGATCAATTTTATGCCGGAACACTCAAACTCAATGAAACAGAGATTTCCGGAACTTATTATGCAGCCCCTTATCACGGATGGGTTCAGGGAATATGGTATAGATCCGACTGGTTTGAAGAAGCCGGGTTGAATCCTCCCAACACATGGGAAGATATCCTTAAAGCTGCTCAATATTTTTATCAACCCGACAAAAACCAGTATGGAATTCTGGTAGGAACAAAGCCCGAAGCCTATGCTGAACAGTGTTTTACCCAGTTTGCCATGTCTAATGGTGCTGGTCTCTTTGATAAAGACGGAAATCTGGTTTTCAACACGCCTGAAATGAAAGAAGCCATCGAATATTATGCAGAAGTGGCAAAGTATAATCCTCCCGGACCTCAGACCTGGAGAGCCCGAGACTATTATCTTCAGGGAAGAATGGCTATGTTCTTTTATTCAACCTACATCATGGATGACCTGGCCATTGCTGAAGTCGCAGCCGGTTCCCTTACCAGTGAAAACTTTAATGATCTGGCGGGTACCAGTTTTGATCCGGATCTTGTTGAAAATACAAGAATGGCTTCTACCATCAGTCATACTGAAGATGCCGGATTCGGTGTTGTTGTTTCTCTTTCATTGCCCGATCAGGGAGATCCTGCCAAGACAGAGGCGGCAAAAAAATTCCTGCGTTACCTCTATACTCCCAATGCTTATATTACCTGGCTTCATATGGCTCCCGGCGGGATGAATCCTGTATTAAAAGATATTGCTGTAAATGCAAGATTTCAGAATGATCCTAAAGGGATTTTCAACCACTATGGAACCGAAAAAATGGCCGAAATCATTGACGGACTGGATAACATTGAAACTTTCAGTATTGTAGACGGCAATAGAATTGCTGCTGCCAGTTCTATTTATTCTCAACAGATCATACCTCAAATGCTGTATAAAATTACACAGGAAGGTATGAGCGTAGACAAAGCTATGGTCTGGGCTGAAGAAGAAATGAGAAAGCTTCAGTAAACCTGTTTCTTTTCGTATCTCTGAATACTTCAGAGATTCTCTTTAAACCAGTTGAGGAGGGGCTTGTTTGCAGGCCTCTCCTTCCGGAGCAATTCCTATGACGACAATCTTTCCCTCCAAAAAATTAGGACAAAAGGAAAAGGAAATCCTTTTAGGTTGGGGACTCGTGTTTCCTGCCGTTTTTGTCATCCTTTCCATGATCCTTTATCCTATCATCTATAATATTTATTTAAGCTTCTTCGATGTAAATCTTCATGAGGGAAATACATTCATAGGTCTGGAGAATCACAAAGCAGTCCTGATTGATCCTTTCTTCTGGAAATCAGTGATGACCACTGTGATTTATGTTTTTTTTACAACCATAGGAACCACTCTCTTCGGTCTGATCGTCGCCATTGCTATGAATCAGGAATTTCCTTTAAGAGGTCTTGTCAGAAGTCTCGTCCTGTTTCCCTATGTTGCTCCTGTCATTTCGGTCGTTTTTGCATGGCAGTTTATATTTGATCCGGTCAACGGGATTGTTATGGATGTGCTGGTGGAGCGTTTGGGATTCCTGAATGAGAGAGTCAATTTGATCGGGTCTCCCAGTTCTGCTGTCTGGGTGGCTATTGTTTTCAGTATATGGAAAAATTTCCCCTTCACCTACCTCATGATCCTGGCAAGACTTCAGGGTATTGATAACAACCTTTTTGAGGCTGCTGAAGTGGACGGTGCATCGGGGTGGGAAAAATTCAGGTTTATAACTCTTCCTGAAATCTATTTTGTTACCGGTTCCATTATTCTGTTACGGGTCATCTGGAATTTTAATAAATTTGAAGAAATCTATCTGCTTACAACAAATGTAAAGGTATTGTCAATATACACTTACTTTAAAGCATTTGTCGGTACAATGGATATGGGGCAAGGGGCGGCTCTCGCTCTCATTCAGTTTATCCTGCTCATCGGTTTTATCCTTATATATGTTAAGAAGGTCCTCAAATGGTAAAAAAACGGAGCACTCTCAGATCTTTCGGATTCTTTATGCTTATTCTATTTATTGTCTTATTCTGTATTTTTCCATTTTTTCAGATGCTATCCATCTCTTTGAAATATCAATGGGACTGGGGAAATCCATCACTGATTCCTACACAGGTCAATACAGATGCTTACAAGGAATTGCTCAATATCGGACAAGATTTGAAGAATGTTCCTGAATCAATTCTTGAACTTCTTGAAAATACACCCGACATGTCAAAGAATCAGAAAGACACAATCCTGGCAAAATACAGGAACAGCGGGGATGTCTTTCCCTTTTTAAGGTTTTTTATGAATTCTCTGATCCTTTCGGGTGTAGCGGCGCTTATCTCCGTCATTATTGCCATATTCGGAGCCTATGCTTTCAGTAGACTGAAGTTTCCAGGTAGGGCAACAATTCAAAGAGGGGTTCTGTTTGTTTATATGTTCGGGGGAATCCTATTGTTAATACCTCTGTATAAAGTCTGTGTCAGTCTTGGATTTCTGGCAACAAAAAGCGGCACCTTTTCAGCTCTGCTTGTGATCTATATGGTGCAGACACTGCCGGTCTCACTTTATATGCTGGCGAACTTTTTCAGAACTATTCCTTATTCAATTGAAGAAGCTGCGATGATAGAAGGTGCCAGCAGGATGGGGACTATCTTGAGGATCATAATTCCTCTGTCTATTTCGGCTATTGTGACAGTTTATATCTATTCTTTTATGATAGCATGGAATGAGTATCTCTTTGCTTCTGTATTTTTAAAGGGTTTCAAAGACCTTTATACTCTTCCTATGGGATTAAGAGCTCTATTTGTGTCTAAAAATGCCGTATGGGACAGAATTATGGCTGCTTCCGTATTGACGGCTACACCAGTTATCGCTTTGTTCATGTTCATACAGAAGAATCTGGCCGGCGGATTGTCTGAGGGCGGGGTAAAAGAATAGAAAATCTGATAATCAATAGGCATACACCGGGACATGGTTCCGGTTTTTTTATATACTCTTCAGGATAGAATAAAAATATTGAATAATAGGGCAAATGAGTATAATGAATCAGAAATTTAGACTGGCTGTTGTGTGCGGCAAACTGGGCGATGTTGACGGAGTTTCTCTCGAGGTCGATAAATGGATTCAAGTTTTAACGGCTCTTGGTCATGAAATCTATACCATTGCCGGTTCATACGCGGCAAATCTGACCCTGGTACCCGAAGAGAGAAGGCTGACTGTACCTGAGCTGTGTTTTGATTCAGAATTTCAGAGATCCATCGAACTCATGATGTTTCCTCATATCATTCCTGGAAACAGGAGTAATCAAAATGAAAAGAAAAAAAAGGAAATCCTTGAGGATCTCGATTACAGAGGGGCAGAAGCTGCCGATGGTATCCACCAGTTCATTCTTGAACATAAGATAGACACCCTCATCGCCCAGAACACAAATGCCATGCCCATGACTCTGATTGGCGGAATGGCCGTCTATAAACTGGCCTCAGAATACAAGATGGGGGTGATTTTTCATCATCATGATTTCTGGTGGGAAAGGAGCCGATTCAGCGGCAATCATATGGAAGATCTTCTCAAAGAGATCATGCCGCCCTCGGATCCCTCGCTGGAGCATGTTGTTATCTCCTCCTATGCGGCTCATAACCTGAGGACCATAAAAAGGGTCAATCCCCACATCATCCCCAATTGTGAGGATTTTAATAACTCTCCCGTGAAAGATGAATACAACAGCAGTTTCCGTTCTGATCTGGGTTTCAGTAACGATGATATATTGTTTTTACAACCTACCAGAATCATTCCCCGCAAAAGGATTGAAGACTCCATACTGCTAGTCTCCCAGTTTCAAAAAAAATACCCCGAATTGAAAGACCGTATCCGCTTTATTATCTCCCTGTATCAGGGGGATGAGCTGGATGACAGCTATATCACGGGTATCCAGTCTCTGGCAGAGAGGGAGGAAGTCCGGCTGGAGTTGATTGCTCATCGTGTGGCTTCTGTCAGAGGAGTCGATAAGGAAGGACGAAAACTGTATACCAACAGGGATGTTCTCGTTAATGCCGACTTTGTGACCTATTTGCCTATCTGGGAAGGATTTGGGAATGCCCTATTGGAAACAGTAGCCGCCAGGGTCCCTCTCGTTGTTGCCACCTATCTGGTTTATAAGACTGACATCATGAACCGGGGGCTGGAATGTGTGGAAATCCGTGATGATTACGATGAAAAGGGCAGTCTGATAATACCCGCGAACAGTCTGCAGCAGATTTATCAGATCATTCATGATCCCGGAGTGAGGACCATGAGAACTGAAAACAGCTTCAATGCCATGAAGAAGGCTTTCGGTATGCCTGTTCTGGAAGAGAAGCTGTCGAAAATTCTGGAGTCCTATGGTGATGAAATCATGGCATCCCGCCGTCGTTTGTCCAAGAAGAATGCCACTTTTTCTGTATAAACCGTCTATTGGGGCTTTGTTCCACAGATACCGATATGAGAATTAAGGGTCACCATGGTCCGAATCTCTCTGAAACCGCTGTCCCGGACTTCTTCAATGATTTTTTTCCCGGAGATACGGTTTTTGAGAGGCGGGCCGGCATCCAGAACCGGTTCTTCTTTTTCCCAGTCAATAATCAACAGTTTTCCATCGGGTTTTAATATACGGAATACTTCGGCAAGAAAAATATCCCGGTCTTCCAGTTCATGATAGACCGCAATATTCCACAGGGCATCCACAGAATTGTCTGCCAGAGGGATTGTATTCCCCCTCAGAAGCATCGGCGAGACAGTATCGGGCATATGTTCCTGGAGGTAATCAATCATCTCGGGCTGTATATCCATGGCATGAATATCTGCTTCCGGGGCAAATACTGCCATTCGTGAGGTGAAAAATCCGGTGCCGGCACCAAAATCCACCAATACCTTGGGATTCTTCAGGTTCAGGAATGTCCAGATTTCCCGGGGAGGCAGCCAGTTCAGCCTTACCGGATCATTCAATTTATGGAGTTTGTCAGTGTTAAATACTTTTTTGTTCATATTATTAAAGAGTATACATTCTGAAAGCACTTTTTTCCTCTTTCTCTGTTTGTTTCTAAAATTGTCAAGTTGCCAAAATAGCCGACAAGTGGTACAAAACAGATAGTATTATGAAAAATAAGAGCAGAACCACTGAATTTATGGGTGGAGCCAGAGGGGCTATTCCTCTCTTACTCGGGACGGCTCCCTTCGGTCTGATATACGGGGCACTGGCTGTGACCGCCGGTCTCTCCAATGCAGCCGCCATGGCCATGTCTCTCTTTGTCTTTGCCGGTTCCGCTCAGTTTATTGCCGTGGGACTTGTGGCCGCTGGTGCTCCTGTGGTTATAATTATTTTTACAACCCTTGTAGTGAATCTGAGACACATGCTGTATAGCGCCACTCTTCTTCCCTATTTGAAGACTCTTCCTCAGAGATGGAGAATCCCCCTGGCATTCTGGTTGACCGATGAGGCTTTTGCCGTCTCCGTTGTCCGGTATAGGCAGGAAGATGATTCTCCCTTGAAACACTGGTATCAACTGGGAGCATCACTGGGTATGTATTTTAACTGGCAGTTCTGGTGCGCCCTGGGGCTCATCCTTGGAAGCCGTATTCCCGATGCAGCCTCCTGGGGACTGGATTTTGCTATGCCCGTCACTTTTATCGGAATGACTATTCCCTTTGTTAAAAATAAAGCCTCCCTTGTATGCGTAATAACAGCAGGGGCTGTATCGCTGATGACCGGTTTCCTCCCTTTTAAACTGGGACTGATCCTCGCGGCTCTGGCAGGTGTCGCTGCGGGTCTTCTCACTGAGAGAATGGTGAAGATAAAAACCGGTTTGAAGGAGAACGAAGCATGAGCCTACAGGAAGCTATCATGATTGCCGGTATGCTGGCTGTCACATTTTTGGTCCGTTATGTCCTGCTGGCAATGGCCGACCATTTTCAAATGCCCTCCCTGATGGAGCGGGCTTTGTACTATGTTCCACCCGCCGTATTAACCGCGATCATCCTCCCCTCTGTGCTGCTTCCTCAGGGCCGTTGGGATATAAGCTGGGGTAATGCCTACATCTTCGGTTCTCTCGCGGCTCTGGGGGCAGGGATCCTTATGAGAAAGCACACCCTTATGGCCTCTATCATCTGCGGGCTGTTCGTCTTCTTCTTATGGAGATTCCTTTTTTCCTGAGAACCCCTGTTCCAATAATAAATAAAAGAGGATTGAAAACATGAAAGTCAGAAATTTGATGGAAAAAGATGAGACCGCCCTCAAAGAGATCATCCATCTCGCAAATCCCCATAGCCTGAATCATCCCCAGCCCGATTTGATCTACAAACGCTGGGGGGAATACTATTTCCAGAACTGCCGGGATCATTGCTTTGTCGTTGCTGAGGAGACCCGCGACCGGGCTGTGGGAGTGATCCTCTGTGCTCCAGACACGAGAAGCTACCAGAAGGATTTTAATCAAAATTACTATCCTTCCCTTCAGAGAGATCTGGATGAGCTGGACCGGAGAATCCCCGGAATTTTGAAGGAGTTTGAACTGGAGTACTACAGAAAGAAGGAAGCCCAGGTTCAGGATTGGCTACATCCCGTTTTGGTCAGAAAGATCTACCGGGAGTATCCGGCCCACCTCCACATCAATATCCATCCTGAATATCAAAGGCAGGGACTGGGCCATCTGCTGGTGGATCAATTGCTGACTCATCTCAAGGAACAGGGTATTTCCGGGCTGCATCTGATTGTGAGTTCTGATAATCAAAAGGGCATCAGTTTTTACAAAAAGTATGGTTTCAGGTCTCTCTTTGAGATTCGTCCCAGGGGAAAGACCGGCATCATTTACGGTCTGAAAACTACCCATTAATAAAGATTTCTTATTAATCCGGCATACCCTATTTTCAAATTTTTTGTTTTCAATAGTATATCAAAAAACTATTATCTTTGTTCTTTTAGCTTGCCATGTGTGTTTTATCATCTTTTTAAAATAATCACATTCAATGGAAAGACTCACCAACACAAGGCCCTGAGGCCTTGCACAGAGTATGACACCAGGGCTGTGCTTCAACCCCGGTGTATATTGGAGGAAAAATGGATTCCTCTGTAGAAGTAAAAGAAATGTGTCCCATTACCAGAGGACTCAAGTACTAATCTTCTCCCATTCCAATGGAAGGGATCATCCAGGAATGTCTGATTGAAACAATCGGCTGCTCTGGAATGACTCATACCACCGCCATGGCTTCAGAGCTGCTCACAGGGAAAACCATCCTGGAAGCCCTCAACACAGACCTCATCTGTGATGCCATCAACGTGGCCATGCGGGAGCTGTTTTTGCAGATCGCCTACGGCCGATCTCAGACTGCCTTCTCCGAGGGGGGACTGCCCATCGGTGCCGGTCTGGAGGACCTTGGAAAAGGCCTTGTTTCCCAGGTGGGAACAACCTACGGAACTATCGCCAAGGGAGCCCGTTACCTGAATCTTGCCGAAGGGTATATCAGCAAACTGGCTCTGGATAAAAATGATGAGATCATCGGGTATGAGTACGTAAAGACCGGGCCCATGATGGACATGATTGTCAAAGACGGAAAAGATGCCAATGAAGCGGTAAAGGCCTGTACCAACAGCTATGGTCGCTTTGCCGAGGGTGTCAAGTTTGTTAACCCGAGACACGAGTAGGGAGGAGCAGAAATACTATGGCACTGTTTGAAAGTTATGAAAGAAGAATAAAACAGATAGATGTTGTCCTCAAAGAGAACGGCATTGGGTCTTTGGAAGAAGCCAGAAAAATCTGTACGGATAAAGGCTTTGATCCTTATGAGATTGTAAAAAAGAACACAGAATATCGCCTTTGAAAACGCCAGTTGGGCCTATGTCATGGGTGCGGCAATTGCTGTGAATAGAGGCATCACCAAGGCCAGCAAGGCGGCGGAAGTTCTGGGAAAAGGCCTTCAGGTGTTCTGTATCCCTGGTTCTGTTGCCGACCAGAGAGACGACGGCATCAGTCACGGCCAGCTGGTGTCCCGCCTGTTGAGCGAAAAATCCAACTGTTTCTGCTTCCTTGCAGGACACGAGTCTTTTGCGGCCGCAGAAGGGGCCATCAAGATCGCTCAGAACGCCAACACCGTCAGAACAAACCCCTGAGGGTCATCCTTAACGGTCTTGGTCAGGACGCGGCTTATCTGATCTCCAGGATCAATGGTTTTAACTATGTTGAAACAAAATTTGACTATGATAAGGGAACACTGGCTGTTTCCATCACAGGGAACTCCACCAACCCCACCAGAATCCAGCACCCCACGGCAGGTATCTACAAGAAAGAATGCAATCAGCAGGGAAAAGATTTCTTTTCCGTCGCCTCCGGTGGAGGAACAGGACAGACACTGCACCCCGACAATATTGCCGCCGGTCCTGCCTCCTATGATATGACCGACACCATGGGAAGGATGCACTCCAGCGCTCAGTTCGCCGGATCTTCCTCGGTTCCCGCACACGTAGAAATGATGGGACTCATCGGTATGGGTAACAACCCCATGGTCGGTGCCTCTGTCGCCGTCGCCGTTGCCGTCGAAAAAGCAATGGCCTAGGCCTTCAGCCTTACTGATATCTAAAACCACCGGGATAATCCCCGGAGGTTTTGTTTTTGCCGGTGATAAAAGCAGATTTTCAATCAGCGGTCCTGCACAGGCGGAAGCCAAGACTCCAGGTCATGTCGGTCGGGTTGCCGTCTTCACTGTAACCAACTTGCAGGTAGTATGCGCTAAGGTTCCAATACCCGCCTCGAATAAGCCGTTTCTGCTGAAACTCTTCAAAGCACCATTCAGCAACATTACCGCTCATGTCATATATCCCCAAGACATTGGCACTGTTTATTCCCAAGCTCTTTACTACTGCTTCATCAGAAGTCTCATTGTCCGCCCAGGCACCATCCCAGTATCGCCTATACATAGCAACAGCATCGTTAGCTGATTTTCCGGGATCGCCCCCGCTACCGCTATCATCATTATACAAAGTAGTCGCATTACTGGCCGAATTTCCTTTCGTCCATTTCGTCGTCATAGCATCAAAATCAGTGCCATATATTGTGCCAGTCACAACATTTGTCGTATCACTTCCCCGGTACCTTGCGGCATATTCCCACTCAGGATCTGAAGGCAAACGATACCCTGTATTGCTAGCAGTCTCTGTTGTTTCTTCGTCTAGCCAATCTGTATCAATGGTTGTGTAGACCACATTTGCAGTATTTCCGTCCCGCATTTCTGTCAGCCAATTACAAAACATGACAGCGCCGTACCAGCTGACATTGGTTACCGGATTGTTCTCATAACCGTCTTCAGCTGTGAAGGTCCCCTCTGATTCGTTGAAAATAACATGGCAATCAGTACTTCCAAGGTTCAATAGCAGCTGTCCACCGTGTTTTGCCATAGTCTCATCGAGGCCGTTATGATCAGCTATTGTGGTTGAAAATTGTTCATTATCATAAGCCCACTGAAAAACTGCAGCCATAACAGCACTCGTAACTTCAGTTTCTCCCATCCAGAACCTGGTGGTTAACGTTTTTGTCGTAATGTCCTCAGATGCGGTGGGGAAGGTTATACTAGTAGAACCGTTAGCGTAGATCATGGTCAGGTTCTGTGCAGACTCTGGCAAAGTCAATACACCGGTATCTCCAAGACTGGATGCACTGCCAAAGCCGGCACCTTCTGCCGCCGCAATTGCTATTGTTATGGTAACCGTATAGTCCTGAGTGCTGCTATCCTCTGCTGTTACGGTGTAGGTTACAGAAGAAGTAAAGTCGTTAGCCGTGGTTCCGCTTATTTGAGCCGTACCGCCCACGGCGATAGCTGTTCCACTTGCCGTAAATGTTGCCACAAGAGCGCTTACATCTGTTCCATACGGGACAGTTGCCGAAACAGTGGAGCCGCTGACAGTTCCTGCTACATCACTTAAAAGAGCAGCATTGCTTGCGGCTGTGAACCCGAAGGCGGTAAAGGCTTTTTCGTTGCCTGGTGTCGGGTCACTAAGAAGAGGGTCGCTTGCTGTTGAATCATTTGGTCCCGAGCAAGATACCAATAGAAGTACCGCTACGATTCCAATAACGATTGGGATATTACTTATTTTTTTCATGCTATGTATCCTCCAGACCAGAGAGAACTCTACTCAAATAGGATAAGGTCCATTTGCCGGACAACGCATCACCCGAAAGTACTAGAAAAGGAGTTTTTTCATATAAATCCCGATGTTTGACTAGCTAAAGGCCAAATTTAACAGTCCGTTATTGTACACGCACAGCGAATTGAAAAAACCAGACATATTCGGTAAAAGCTCAGGATTTTCAGCGATAGTTCTCCACTGAAAATCAATCTAACATATAAAAACATGGTATTTCCTTTGGTGAAGCCCATAAAAGGTTACTTGCTGAGTGGCTTTTATTGTATTATAAAAGAAGTTTTTCCTTCTCTTATAAAACAACACCATCTATCTTTTTCCTATTAATCTGAACCCCGAAAGGGTCTCCCTTCGATTTACCGGTAATCGGACATGCAATAAGTAAGACAGTTTTCCTGTTATATTTTGAGAGAGATAAAACGAGGGCTACCCTTTTGCCTGCTTGTTCATGGCCGGACAATGGAGTGAAATTTAACTAAATCAAATCCTGCATGACCTCTCGCCCTCAATGGGCTCGAATATCGATATTCTTACCAAAATCTGGTATACTAATTTTATGAGTACACAAGAAATGATAAAGGAAGCATTAAATCTGTCTCCAAAAGAAAAATCTCAGATTATTGAAGCACTCCTTCTGAGTCTAGATCAGCCTGATTCAATAATTGAAAATATCTGGAACAGTGAAATAGATAGAAGAATAGATGCTATAGAAGATGGTTCAACGGAAACAATCCCTTACAAAAAAGTATTTTAAATGAACATTGAGTTTGATCCATAAACGTTACACCTTCTGCTTGTATTTTTTGCAAGTGAAAATTCCCCATTATTGCAATTATTTTTCCCAACTACCCAGTGGGGAATTTTATGTGTAATTTAGTCAGAAATTCACCTCCTTAATATGCCCGTGAACAGCCTTCCTGACCTGCTCAAAAATGTCCTGTTTAGAGTATTCACGAACATGTCCATCATAGTCCATGGATTATACATAGTTTAAACAGGAGTCAAGAATTGATGAAAGCGTTCTGGTTCTCTTCAGTAAAAGAAAAAATGGTGTGTCTCTTTCCATTCTTACAAAAAATATTTCTAAAAAGTTGGAACTTGATATTCAAAAACACAATGAGCAGTACCCCAAAATTAATGTTAAGCAATTTAGCAAGGCTCACGATAGTTTTTTGATTATTGATAATCAAATTTTGTATCACATTGGAGCGTCATTGAAGGACTTGGGCAAAAGATGGTTTGCCTTCAGGAAGATGGACATATCAGTTATAGAAATGCTGATTGGATCAGGAGAGCTGGCATAAAGAGAGATAACGCTTAAAGAATACTTATTTTAAAAAAGCGAGGATCATTGTCAAACGAGGAATATGACATTCCCCCTTAATCCCTCTTTCGATATAATGCTCAAAAGATTAATATAAGTATTTAAGGGAAAGAACGTGAACACCAGTCTTAAGCAAGTCTTTACAGAAGAGGATATTGAACAGTGTATTGCTGTGCTTTCCCATTTTGCAGCCCATAATGAGGATTATTCCAAGCTGCCGAAGGAACAGCAGATTGAACTCATGAAATCTGCAGGCATTCTCTCAAAACCGGACGTCCATCAGAGGAAACAGCGAAACAAGGCATCCCGCAAGCTGAAACGGCAGCAAATCGTGCTGTCCGAACGGAAAGCACGGGCCTCTACCGGTATTCGCCAGGCCCGTGAGTTCGAGGTTTTTACGGCTCCGGCCCAGCTCCTGCTCCGGGATCACTCGAAGGATGAGACACTGACCCTCCATTCTCCCCGGAAATGTTATGTCTGTAAGGCTGAATTTACAAAACTTCATTTCTTTTATGATTCCATGTGCCCTGTCTGCGGGGAATTGAATTATCAAAAACGCTTCCAAACCGCCGATTTATCCGGTCAGGTCGCCTTGATTACGGGTTCCCGTTTAAAAATAGGTTATCAGGCCACAATGATGATGCTCAGAGCGGGAGCCACGGTGATCGCAACCACCCGTTTCCCAGTGGATTCTGCATTGCGCTATGCCCGTGAAGAGGGTTTTAAGGAGTGGGGTGACCGGCTCCATATCTATGGTCTGGATTTAAGGCATACTCCCAGTGTAGAAATCTTCTGCAGCCATATAGAGCAGACTTACAGCCGATTGGATATCCTGATCAATAATGCCGCTCAAACTGTACGCCGTCCTCCGGGATTTTATACTCATATGATGGAGAATGAATCAATATCATTTTATGATCTGCCCGGGAAGGCGCAGAAACTGATGGAAAATTTTCAGGGTTGTACGGGTAAACTGGATTCATTGAACCAGTCGGATCTCAGCAACGAATCAGCCCTGCCTGTTTCCTGGCATGGCATACTCCCCGGGATTGGGCTTCGAGAGTCGGCCCGCCTCTCTCAGATTCCCTACACCTATGATGACACTCTTTCAACTGAAGCGATTTTTCCGGAGGGGAAACTGGATGTGGATCTGCAGCAGGTCGATTTGCGAAAGACCAACAGCTGGCGATTGAAACTGGGTGAAATCCAGACTTCCGAGATGCTTGAAATCCAGCTGGTCAATGCGGTGGCTCCCTTTGTTCTATGTAACAGATTAACCCCCATGATGAAACGGGATAATACGGGTCAAAAACATATCGTCAACGTCTCTGCCATGGAAGGGAAGTTTCATCGATTCAAGAAAACAGAACGTCATCCCCATACCAATATGGCCAAGGCCGCTCTGAATATGCTCACTCATACTTCGGCCAGAGGGCTGGCTGATTTTGGTATTTATATGAATGCCGTCGACACGGGCTGGGTCACCGATGAAGATCCGGCTCAACTCTCCAAACTGAAGGAGGACCTCCATGACTTTCAACCCCCCCTGGACATTGTGGATGGAGCCGCCCGGGTCTGCGATCCATTCTTTGATGGAATCACCAGAGGAACCCATTGGTGCGGAAAGTTTCTTAAGGATTATTT
>NZ_JAQIBL010000356.1 GCF_027859075.1 Oceanispirochaeta sp.
TTCTGATCCACTCTATCAGGGGTTCCTGAGCGGCGGCTTCGGCATGCCTGGTCGGCCATTGATGAATCAGCAGATTAAAATTGTATGGTCCGGTGTTTTTTTTCAGATTAATCTCTGGAGAGCCGACGACTCCGTACACACAGATTGTCCCGGCCATCTTTATCATAGAGATGCCGGCATTTATAATATTTTCATGCCCCACGGCATCGACGACAACATCGAATCCCTGTTTCTGTTTTTTTAATATAGACTTTAATTCCGGACTGTCTGGAGACACGGCAAAGTCAGCACCCATCTCCAGGGCTTTGGCTCTTTTATTCTCCAGAGGATCAATGGAAATGATCTTGTTCAGACCGCTGAGTCGTGCAAATTTTACAAAACTGAGACCCACAGGTCCAGCTCCGAAAACAACGATATCCTGCCCCTTTTTCAGGTTGAAATCTGTAAACATTCCGGCATAGACCTCGCGCCAGGTACAAAGCAGGCCCGCCGCTTCAATGGAAATGTCTTCAGGGACTTTTTGCATAATCTGAAGGGAATCATTCCAACCATGTTCCTCATCATCCAGACCGTCATTTTTCAAGGCCTGATCATCTGTAATCAGAATAAACTGGGAATGACCTCCCCATCCGGATTTGAACCTGCCTCCAGGAGGATTCAGCAGCAAGCCGCCGATGGTCCTGTCACCGATTTTAAAAGAGGAGACTTTGGAACCAATCTCCACCACCCGTCCCACAGACTCATGCCCCAGAATCAGGGGATATGAATCGGGTCCCATATTCGGAAAATGACCATCAATGACCTTCCGGTCCGTGGCATTGCAGATAAATGACGCCTCCGTTTGAACCAGGACCTCATAGGGTTTTAATTCAGGTTTCGGCAATTCCACAATTTCAACTTTTCCCGGTTCTATGACTGCTACAGCTTTCATATATAGTTTCCTTATTGTATAAAATCCGACATATAGGATGTGTAGGGAATGACATCCTGAACCTTCATACCGGTCCAGAAAGCAAATTCATTAATTTCGTTACTCAGGTCACCAAAGGCGGCTGGGTAATGGTGATTCACCTGTGCTCGTGAGATGGTGTTGATCAGATCGGGAATGGAGGCTTTTGTACCATTGACCTTGAGATTGTTCAGCCAGCCACCGGAACCGTTGTATCCTTTTTTCTTAGCCATGGATTCTCCGGTCATGAGGAAGATACTGGAAAAATCACTACGGATAGTCGAAACAGTTTTGGTTCCTGATTTGAAATTCATATCTGCCACGACACCCCGGCCTTTCCATTCTCCCTGATCATATTCTCCAATATTGAAGTGGGAATCCCAGGTTACACCCCTGCCGTCGGCCCAGCACCCGGGAGCCACCCCGCAATGCCAGAGGGCCAGGCTGCTGTCCTGTTCATCAAGAGCCACAAGATCATTCAGGGATGCGGCAGAATCGTTCATGCTATTCATCATGATCATGGTGACAGCCGATGTGATATCGGCTTCACAGGGGGCCACTATTCCAATGTCATTTAATCGGCTCATAGCACCGCACACAGCAACATCGTAAATTTCCTGAAATCGGCTCCAGCAACTGATGGCCAGTGAATCATAGTCGTGCTCTTTTGCAAAATCCAGAAAAGCCAAATTGATCCGGGCCATCTTTTCCATATCGTTTGTTGTTACATTCTTTGATACACAGCAATGACCGGCGTTGATTCGGGGAATTTCCAGCTGAACAGCCGCCGCATCATAGCTTTCAGCCCTGGCGACAATCTCTTCCACCGTATGCCGGGCATAGACCTTGGTTCCAAGACGATCATAGAGAACCCGTTCATCCACATACAGGTTTTCAAAACCATCTGCCAGATCCCCGATCTGGGCGATTCTGGAAGATCTCAATTTTTTGACGGCCTTCAAAGCACGGATACTGACAGTCAGACGCTGCATAAACAGCTCTGAATCGGGCATTCCGTAGAACCATTTGTATTTGACATCCTTCTGAGGAAAATAATTTCTCAATATGGATCCCAGCATGTTCAACCCGCAGTATGAATTCAATTGGAGAACACCGCTTGTCACCGGTTCGGGAACAGACCACAGCCCCAGGGCTCCCTGAAACTCGGCAAAGGGCAATACCACTCTTCCATAGGGCAGGGATGCATTGAAAAGGATGAGTAAATCAACCTTCTTTTCTTCAAAAAAAGACAGAGCTTTCATACTTTTACTTTCACTTGTCAGCAATTCAGCCCAGCTGTGCAGTTCAAAGCCCATATCCTTCTGCTTTTTTTCCATCTCCGCCATGACCGATTTATAGAGTCCAGCGTCATCTCCCGGCATATTGGAATGAATCGCTCCGGCAAGTCCGATTTTAAAGGTATTACTCATATTATTTCCTACTTGATTACTGTTAATTTTTTTCTATCAAAACTGATAGCTACCGCAATGATAATAAGAACACCCAGAAAACTCTGCTGCGCATATACATCCACACCGATCACATTCATTCCATTGTTCAGAACACTGAGGATCAGGGCTCCCACAAGGGTGTTGAGAACACCGCCGGCTCCCCCGGTCATGGCTGTTCCACCTACCACAACGGTTGCGATGGAATTGAGGACATAGACTGTTCCCAGGGTAGAATATCCGCTGTAAAGAGTGGCCGAAAGCATAATTCCGGCCAGTCCGGCACCTAAACCTGACAAGGTAAAAGCCACCACACGCAGTTTGAATATATCAAGACCGCTCATCCAGGACATCTTTTCATTACTTCCCAGAAACATGATATGCCGTCCGGTTATCGTATATTTTTGAATCACAAAAAAGAGGGCAAAGATGACCAGACCAATGATCATGATATTCTTGACTCCTCCCACAGATCCGTTAACCAGTTCCAGTATATCAAACCGTGATGCCGGGGCTGACAGAGGTTTTTCAGAAATCATAAAGGCAATACTGATAAAGATTCCCCCCGTGCCCAGTGTTGTTATGAACGAGGGAATCCTGAGTTTGGAATTTAAAAATCCGTTCAGGAAACCAGCTGCCAGACCCGCAGCCAGGCTCACGGGATAGGCACCATACCCCAGTGGTTCCAGAGTGATCATAAACACAACCGAGACAAGAGACATTATCCCGCCAACAGAGAGGTCAATACCGCCGGTAAGAATTGCAAAGACCTGACCCAGGCCGACAGCCAGTAAAATAACACTGGCCGTTCCGATTGTCATGATGTTATACCTTTTGAAAAAGGAAGGATTCACTATTGAAAAGATCAAAAAAAAGAATACTAGCATTCCAAGAGCAATATATATGGAGGGTATCTGCTTCTTTTCAGAGTTTGCAGTTCCCATTTTTATATTTTTCAGAAAATTTTTCATGAAGAAACTCCTATAAACTACTGAGCCTCTGTAGAGTCTCAGTGATTATTCGCTCAGGGCCGAAGGGCCTAAACAATGAGGGAAATGATATCGGCAGGGGTTGGTTTATTCTCTCTTGGACATTCCAACTCTTTCACGAAACGACCATCCTTCATGATGATCATGCGGTTGCACAGGCCGATGTCTTCTTCAAGGGTATCGCACATAATCAGCATGGCCTTTCCGCTTTTGGCGAGCTCTCTGATATGGTGATAAATCTCATCCTTGGCACCGACATCAATTCCCCTGGTGGGATGTTCCAGCAGCAGCACTTCAGAGGCTGCGGTCAACCATTTTGATAGAACGACTTTTTGCTGATTTCCCCCGCTGAGGTTACCGCATTTCTGCTTGAGAGAAGGAGTCTTCACTCTCGTCTTTTCTGCCCAATAAGCTGCATTTTCCCTCTCTTTTTTCAGATTGAGGATACCGCCTTTTGTAAACCGGTCCAGAACAAGAAGATTGATGTTTTCAGAGACATCCATATCCGTAGCAAGTCCCTGTTTCCGCCGGTCAATGGGAATATAGCCGATTTTATGAATGATGGAGTCCTTGGGACTGTTGATATGAGCGACTTTGCCTCCCACAGAAATCTTCCCCTGATCTGCCTTTTCCACACCGGCAATGGCGGAGCAGAGCTCTTCTTTCCCGGAACCGATCAAACCGACTAGGCTTACAATTTCCCCTTTCCTGAGGTTGAAAGAGAGGGGCTCAAACTTGCCATGAATCCCAAGATTCTCGACAGAGAAACACACTTCATCCCTTATATCCAGCTGCTCGCTCTCTCTATAATGTTCCTCCGTTAGTTCCCGGCCGACCATTAACTGTTCAATAATAGGAATATCCGCTTCAGAACTGGGCATCTCAGTGACAAGATCCCCGTCCTTCAGAACGACGATGCGATCGGAATTCTCAATAACTTCTTCCAGGCGATGTGATATCAGAATGATGGTGGCTTCTTTTTTAATTTCCTTCAGAATCCTGAACAGGGTCTTCACTTCTTTTTCCAGAAGAACCGTTGTGGGTTCATCCAAAATGAGAATCGGGTTTTCCCTGCCGTACATACGGCAGAGCAGGAGTAGCCTTGCGATTTCCACCATCTGTTTCTGGGCAGCTGTCAGTTTGCTTACAGCTGTTGAAGGAGAAATATCCAGCCCGACATGAGCCAGGGCTTCTTTAGCCGCTTCATTCATCCTCTTGTTGCTGATAAGACCCCGTGACCGGAAATCCTGTTCATGACAAATATAAAGATTCTCTGCAATGGTCAGATTGGGAATCATGCCCCCTTCCTGAAACACCATACCGATGCCCTGATAGATGGCCTGCTGAGGGTCCTTTAGACTAATCTTTTCTCCTCTAAGAGTCATACTTCCCGAATCCAGCTGGTACATTCCGATCAGAACCTTCATCAGTGTTGACTTCCCTGCTCCATTTTCACCGACAAGCCCGAGGATTTCATTTCTATAAATTTCCAGATCAAAGCCTTTGAGCGCCTTAACTCCAGGAAAACTTTTCACGACCTTGCGCAAAGTAATGACTGACTGTTTATCCATGATCATTCTCCCGATTATTTGATAAGACCGATTTTTTTTCTGTCGATGGTCAGGGCAACGGCAGTAATCAGCACGATGCCGTTGACTGCTGTCTGAAGATAGGGACTGACATGCATCAGAACCATCCCATTGTTCAGAGCGGTGACGATCAGGGTGCCCAGAATGGCATTCAACGCCGTACCGACACCACCTGAGAGTGATACACCGCCGACGGCTACGGCAGTCATGGCAGGAAACAAAAGGTTATTTCCCAACCTGGCCGCAGAGCTGTTCAGCCTGGCCACCAGAAACAGGGCAGCGATTCCATAAATGGCTCCCCCCATGGCAAAAACGATGATTTTGACTCTATCAACATTGACTCCGGCCTGCTTAGCCAGGATCTCATCACCGCCTATGGCATACATGTGCTTTCCAATACTTGTCTTTTTCTGAAAGACATACAGGACAGCAAAAATGGCCAGGGCAATTAATGTAATGTTGGGGATGCCAAAAAATTTTCCATTCATAATATTCTGGAACCTGAGATCTTCAAGAGGGATTGAGATTCCCCCGCTGAAAATGACGGCCAGACCGAAGGTTATCCAGCTGATACCCAGAGTGGCAATAAATGAGGGCATTTTTAACTTTGTATTAATCATCCCGCTGAACACACCGCAGACCAGACCTACAATGATGACAACTGGAAATATTCCCATACCAATATCTATAGATGTAACCTGGTTTTTAATCAGCAATCCGCTGATAACTGCACAGAGTGCGATGATTCCTTCCAGGGACAAGTCCATGCCTCCCATAATAATAATCTGATGAACACCGAGACTGATGATCATGGGAATCCCGGCTAGACTTAGAATTGTTACAAAGTTTTCAAGAGACAGATACCGTCCACCAGTACCGATTGTAAACAAGACTATGACAATAAGGAGAGAGATCAACTGACCTGAAACGCTGGAGGCCTCTCTAAATTTAACAAATAATCCCATTAAACCGGATATTTTTCTTACTTATGCTTCAATTTCCATCTTCGTCCCTTTTCTTCAATAAGAACCGGAGGGCTCATATGCCCTCCGGAACTTCAAAACTATTTCATTGCCCGAGCCCAGGCGCCAAAGAGATCTGTATAATCATATTTGGGTGTACCATTGACATAAACGTCTATGACTTCCTGAACATTGTTTGCATCAACATTGACTGCATTAGCAAAAAACTGTCTTTTTTCTGCAGGAAGGGAGGCAACATCCAATTCTCCTCGGTATGCGGCGAGGGCCAGTGCGTGAGCAATTCCTGCCTGATACTTGGAATCGTTGTATACAGTGGCAGCAGCTTCACCATTCTGAATAGCAGTCATGATTTCATCTACACCATCCAGACCTGTAACCAGTACCTTTCCAGCCAGACCTTTGCTTCTCAGAGCTTCCAGTGCACCAAGAGCCATATTGTCGTTGGCAGCCCACACACCCTTGATGTCGGGATTGGCAACAAGCATGCTCAAGGTCTTGTCATAAGCGATAGATCGATCCCAGTCGGCAGCTTCATAAGCAACCAGTTCAACACCGGGGTTCTTGGCAAGTACATTCTGCAAACCTTTAAATCTGTTCTGTGCGACTGAATTGGCCAGCATTCCCTGGAGCGCTATGATTTTTCCCTGACCACCGATAGAATCAATAAGAGCCTGTGCTGTAAACTCACCGCCACCCAGACCATCATAAGAAATATGAGCAACCCAGTGGGGATAATCCATAACTTTAACTTCGTCTGGTTTATTCCACCATGATACCCAATATACACCGGCATCTTCCATGGCTCTTCCGATAGGAACAACATTTGGTGCTTCATTAGGGTCAACCATCAGAACCATTTTAGCTCCTGTTTTGGCAACAAGAGCTTTGATGTCATTCAGCTGTTTTTCACTGCTGCCTTCACAGGTCAGCACAACTTGTTCCATCCCAACTGTTGCACCAAAAAGGTCTCCACCAACTTTATAATTCGCCTGATAGGGATTTTGCAGGGTCCTGATTGATGTTCCCAGAGTGATCTTGTCATCAGATTTACTTCCTTCTTGCTGTCCTGCAGCAAACAGGCCGAACGACAGGATAAATAATCCTGCAAGAACCAGAGTCAACGATTTACTTTTCATAGATTCCTCCAATATAAATATCTATGCCAAAGGCATAGTTTTCACCTGTATAAACTCATGTAACCATGTCGTAGATTTTTGTTGTTTCAAAATAGTCCCAGATGGCATAAACAGCGCCGCCAATAACACCTCGATCCTGGCCGAGTTCAGAATAAATAAGTTTAAGACTCCGTCCTATTGCAGGATAAGAAAGCTGGTTAAGATTCTGTCTGATTGACTCTAGAAACCATTCACCGGCTCTTGTATAAATTCCTTGAATGATGACCAGCTGTGGATCATTAATCATGATCACATTATTCACCCCCTGAGAAAACCAGTAGGCAATATCTTTCAGAACTTCACGGGCTAGCAAATCTTTTTGATCCGCGGCCTTAAAGAGGTCTTCCAGCTCAAATGTTTTTGCCTGATGGAAAATGAGCGATCCGGGATATTCATTTCGCCCCTTCATAATGAGCTTCTCAATTCTGGTACGGGAAACCAAAGCCTCAAAACAGCCGTGACCGCCACAGATACATGTGTCTTCTTCTCCAGGGGACAAAACCATATGTCCGATTTCCCCGGAAAAATTGTGCTTCCCATGGCGTATGGTTCCATTGATAACAACCCCTGCACCAACGCCCTCTTCAATAGCATCAATGATCAGAAAATTATCGACATTCTGTGCACTGCCGATAATTTTTTCGGCGAAAGCCTGGTACCTGTTTATATTTTCAACATAGAAGGGAATATCTATCTGAAGTTTTTTCTTGATCATGGACAGGACAGGCACATTACTGCCCCAGTCATTGTAGTGAGGTGAATAGATGGAAAGGCCATTCTTGGGATCAACTATCCCGGGGAGCCCCAGAACACAGGACAGGATAGGTCTGTTATCCAATACCTTAAGGTCTTTAAAATCATGCACCAGTTTGACAATCAAATCGACAAAATCAGTGACTTGCAGTTTATTTACAGCAAAATGGCAGGTATGTACCGACTCTCCAAGCATATTGCTGAGCATACCCTTGATGAAATCCGGGCCGAAATGAACGGAGATGATAAAGCCGAAATCCTTGTTGAATTGAAAGAGACTCGGTCTCTTCCCACCTTCATCGGAAGATCCGCCTTTTCCGGCTTCCTTTACAAGCATATTCCCTATGTAATAATCCAGAACTTTTTTGACAGTCGTTTTACTGATCCCTGTTTCCAGAGAAATATCAGCAATGGAAAACACCTGGACCTTTCTGATAAGGTCCAGAATGACTTTCCGGTTATTCTGCTTGACTGTCCGCCTCATACTCATACTCATAGTTGTATGATATCACGGCAAACCGATATGTCAACAGTTTTTTAATCCATTTTACTAACTGTTTCCCTATCTTCTATACAAACTAAAGGAGGACATCAGGTCATGGGTTTACCCGAACAACAACCTTCATCGTTGTGGCAGCCTCATTCTGGATCTTCAGATAGGCATCCTTGTATTTTTCAAACTCAAAAACATCTGTCACCAAAGGGTCAAGATGAACCTTGGCTGAGGCCACAAGGTCTTTTGCAATCTCGAAATCTTCCAGAACATATCGGGCGGTTCCCAGCAGCTTAAGCTCATTCTCGTTCACCCTGGCCATGTCTATTTCGGCTTTTTTTCCGAATACGCCGACTACAACGATGGGTGTCCCTTTACGGGCGATATCGATGGCGCTGTCCATGGTTGACCCGACTCCGACACATTCAAAAATCACATCAGCCTTTCTATCTTTCCCAAAAAATTCATCCACCTGTTCAACCAGATTCTCTCTAGATGGATTATTAGTTCTCTCGACACCGCAAGCTTTGGCTTTTTCTAAGCGAAAATCATTTAAATCAGAAATCATAACCTTCGAGGCTCCCATTCCTTTGGCAGCCTGAGCTACGAGATTTCCTATAGGGCCGGCGCCATAGACCAGGACCTGCTTACCCTTGATTCCGCCTTCAGCTGCCGAAAAGGCCTGGTTCACGGCTCTCACTGCCACAGAGAGGGGCTCCATCAGGGCCCCATGATCATGCTTCATGGTAGGGTCGAGCTTCACCAGCTTGGCTGCCGGAGCCACAAAATAGTCTGAGGCACAACCAGTTGTCTGAAATCCCAGGACCTTGAGTTCATCACATATATTATAGAGACCGCTTCTACAGGAAAAACACTTACCGCAGGAAACCTGTGGTTCAATGGTGACCTTATCACCGGGAGCAAACCCGCTGCCCCCCTCACCGGGTCTCACAACTTCACAGGACACTTCATGCCCCTGAACCACGGGATAAGAGGTATAGGGATGAAGCCCATGATACACATGCACATCGCTACCGCAGACGCCGATGCTCATTACCTTTACAAGAACCTCGCCCGGTCCTGCCTCGGGTTGGGAAACTTCTTTGAATTCTATTGTCCCGGGGGACGTCATGACTGCCTGTCTCATAAATACTCCTTATACTATTGATATTGGCTACATAGGATGGTTTACAGCCTCTGTGTGTTATCGGCTCAGGGCCGAAGGGCCTTGGTGATTATTCTCTTAAGGCCGAAGGGCCTATTTTTTAGCTATTAGCTACCGAGGCTCTGTAGAGCCCAATACTACCAAGCCTCTGTAGAGGCTCGGTGCCTTTCTCGCTCGAGGCCTAAGGGTGCTCAGGGCCTTAGATGGTGTTCAACCAGCCGCCGTCCACAAAAAAGTTGGAACCGGTGGTATAACTAGATTTCTCTGATGCCATAAAGACAAAGGTCTCAGCGACTTCCTCCGGACTGGCAAAACGATCGATAGGTGCAAGATCATGAGCCAGATTGTCCAGATATTCCTGGGCTGTGATCCCTTCTTTTTCCGCTAGAATACCTGCGGTCTTCCACCAGTCAGGAGTCAGAACCAATCCGGGGCTGATGGTATTCACCCGAATATTGTCACCGACCAGTTCGTTGGCCAGGCATTTGTCCAGCATCACAAGGGCGGCCTTGGTAGTATTATAGATAGGCTCATACCATAAGGGCTGGGTAGCACAGATGGAAGCGGTATTGAGGATCACTCCACCACCCCTTTTTTTCATGTAGGGAACAAAGGCTCTGGTAGTCCTGATGGCACTCATCACATGGAGATCCCAGATGGCATACCATTTTTCATCCGGGGTATCCATCACCTTCTCTTCTGTACCCGATCCTGCATTGTTGATCAGGATATCGATGCCGCCGAATTCTTTTTCTATTATCAACCGTCCCTGTTCAATGTCTTCAGGTTTGTTCACATCCATAGTAATACCCAGAGTTTTCACACCGAACTCCCGGGCTATATTGGCTGCTTCTGTTTCAACTCTCTCTTTATTTCTGGCGCCGATTGCCACAGCTGCACCTTCACGGGCAAATGCTTTTGCAACGGCCAGTCCAATCCCGACACTACCACCAGTGATAAAGACCTGCTTTCCTGTTAATCCTAAATCCATTTGATTCTCCTTTTATATTATAATTGATTGCTCAAGAGTGTGAAAATGGAGGTCATCTCCGCCGGTCCCATCTCGAAAGAGTACAAGAAATTGTGAACCAGACTCCTCCAAAGGATAGGGAATCCAGTGCCAGACGGCGGTATTCATCATCAACGCCATTCCTTCTGCCACTGAAAAACACTGGATCTCTTCGGCCACTGGTTTCGATATCCCGGCAGGAGCCACGCAGAGCAGTGAGTCACCTTTAAGGGCGACCATGATTTCAGGGGTTTTGGAATGACTTTCCATTTTTTTCAGGACCCTATCCCGGTATCTGCAGTTCAGCTGCCCCGTACAGGAGGGACTGAACAGATTCAAGCCCCCTGAGATATCTTTCCAGGAAAACTCTTCTTCCAAAGAGACCGGCTCAAAATTTCCGCCACTCAGGACCTTACCAAAGCTGGAAAAATTTTCATTTGTCAATTCTATTATGTTCAAGACTTTATGACTCCCTATAGTATTATTAAGAATGATTGAGAAATTATAGCACACTCTTTTATTATATTATAGGTTTTATTAACTGTTTGCATATCTAAGATTCAAACACAATTATTCCAATGCTTAATGGATTAAAAAAATCAACTCTGAAACAGTTGCATGAAATAGTTCTGAACACCGAATACTGCAGCACCTGCGATGCCTCGTTCAGGACCAAAAGATGAAAACTCAATTTTTGTCTGCTTCTTTACATTGATGAAACTCATTTTATCAATATGTTTCAAAATCATTTCAAGAAATAAAGAACCAGCATCCTTGTATATCCCCTCCAGAATAATGAGTTCAGGATCATTCACCATCATGATGTTATTGAATCCGGAAGCAAACCAGAATGCTAATTGATCCAGAACGTCAAGACAAGCTTCATTATTCTCCCGACCGCCACCAAAAAGAATGTCCATCAACTGAGCATCCGGCATGTCTGATAGGCCCTGAAACTGACGTGCAAGAGCCTTATCCCCTGCCATGAGACGTCTCATATTCTTCACCGAGACCAAGGACTCAAAACAGCCTCGTCCTCCACAGATACATTCAGGACCATCGAATGGCTGGAGTACCATATGTCCGACTTCACCGGCAAAATGCTGATACCCGCTCCGGATCTGATTATCCACAAAAATCCCGGCACCCACGCCTTCATCCATGGCATCGATCATGACAAATGTTCTGATATTTCTAGCTTTTCCGTTTTGATATTCCTCCAGGGCCTGGTAACGATTAACACAATCAACATAAATAGGAATATCAACAGACAGTGATTCATGAATATAATCTCGAAGAGGAAACTGCTGCGCCCAATTTGGATAATGGGGGGAGTACACTGAGATTCCATTAATGCTGTCAATAATTCCCGGCATGGCGATCACAATGGCAACAGCAGGACTCTGCCTCACCAGGTCATGGGATAAAAAGTCCTTAAGAATGGAAACAACCATCTGGAAAGAATTTTCCTGATGGTCATTCGGTCTTTCAAGGTTGACAGTATGAACCAGTTCTGCCCTCATATTGGCGATAGCCCCATAAACAAAAGAAGGTCCGATATGGACATTTAATATGGTGGCGAAGTTTTTATTGAACATATACAGGAGAGGTTTTTTGCCCCCTTCTTCAGTGGAATTACCCGTCCCTGCAATGACAACCAGATTCTGTTCCTCATAATAATTCAGGATCTTCTGTATCGTCGGTTTACTTATTTTTGTTTCGAGGGAAATTTCAGCAATTGATATCTCTGATTTATCTTTTATATAATTGAGTACTGCTTTTCTATTATTTTGCTTGGTTGAGAGGTTCATAAATCATTTTACAATAAAAACGGTTTTAATATCCACTTTTTTTGCCTAAGGATACAATTTTTATATCAGATTGATTCTGAGTTCAATACTTGAATGAGAATCTGTCAAGATAATCGATAAGGATCATCAAGAAGAATCAGCAGTCCTGATGGTTATGTCCATTTCCTCATAGGCCTTTCTGAGATCATCCGAAATAGAGTCGGTCACCAGCAGATCAATCTGGGAGGGAGAGGCAAAATTCATGAAGGAGTCGGTTTCCAGTTTGCTCTGATCGATGAGGATGATCACCTTGGAGGCGATATTGATCATCTGCCGTTTGATTTCTGACTGGGAGAGGTCGGGAGTGCTGGCCCCTTTACGGGCGGAAAAGGAGTTGGCTCCCAGAAAGGCCTTGTCCACCGAGAGGGAACCGATATTTGAAAACATGCCGTATCCCACGGTACAGTGAAAACCTTTTCGGAGAAGACCACCGATGACCAGGACTTCACAGGACGGGAAACGTTCCAGATCGGCTGCTACTTTGATATCGTTGGTGACAACAGTGAGGTATTTTTTCCGGTCCAGAATGGCCGCGAGAGCTTTGACCGTGGTTCCTGTATCGAGGATGATGGTATCACCGTCTTCTATCTCTTTCAGAGCTGCCTCGGCTATTCGATGCTTGGCTTCTATATTTATATCTGACCGGAAATCCATGACCGGTTCATACCCTGTTCTGGTCTTTTTAATGGCCCCACCATGGGTTCTGGTTATCAATCCTGATTCATCCAGTTCACGAAGGTCATTCCGCATGGTTGCCCCGGAAACAGAGAAGGTACTGCACAGTTCCGGCACTGTGACACGACGGCGTTCATTGATAAATTCTACCAGTTTTTTCTTCCGTTCTTCCGCAAAAAGGGTCTTATCATTATCCATTTTCATTTCCTGACCAGATGATAAAGCACATCAATTTCTGCCGGAAAAATCCGGTCCGAACTATCCGATGCATCTATGACACGATCCAGATCATCACGGCTGACCGTATTGAAGTCAAACATGCCGATATGCTGGGGTATCATATATTTGATATCATGTTTCTTCATGATTTGACAGGCTTGCTCTATGGAAAAATTCCCGGCAATGCCCAGGCTGCTCAGTTCGTCCCTCTGTCCGTTGACAGGCATCAGGGCCAGATCGATTTCATGTGGTTCCAGCCAGGAATCCAGGTCTTCATAAGGGAGGCAGTCTCCAGGGTGAAACAGAGTAAAGCCGTCCGTTTTCAAAAAATATCCCAAAAACAAGCGCTGTCCCTTACCATTAGTTTTAATCTCTTCATGAGCAGCTGGAATGGCTGACAGAATGATGTCTTCACTCAGAGACAGACTGACACCGGCATCCATACCAAGAATCAGGCGTTCTGGAACTCCCCGCTCCAGAGCGACAGATCGGACTGCTTCGGGGATGATGAAACGGCAGGCAGGACTGCTTTTCAGCAAAATGGGGATTAACCCCGGGTCCATATGGTCCGAGTGGCTGTGTGAGCTGATGCAGTAATCGATGCCCGTCAAATCCTCCATATTGATGGGAGAGGGCATCATGCGGATGTGGGGGAATTTCTGTCCTTTGTACTTCTCTGCCAGAAAATCGGAGAGATAGGGATCTATCAGAATGGTAGTATCTGCTGTTCGGATCAGAAAACCAGCCTGTCCCAGCCACCAGAGACCGAAACCCTCGTCATCCCAGCTCTTATATTCACTTACCTCATAGGGTATGATTTCCAGAGTCAGCATTTTCTTCATCTTTATGATTCCTCAGAGTAAAAACCGTTCATGACATCCAGCAGAGCTTCATAACGGACTGTTCTCTTTTTGAAATGAGGATAAAGAGCCGGATCGCAGCTGGTCGAGTTTTTCAAAGAGATCCAGGAATCGGCAGCTTCTCTGGTTGAAGAGAGAACACCGCAGGCCACACCTGCCACAATAGCGGCTCCCATAGGGGCCCCATGTTTCTGTTTAATGGATACGACCGGGACCTGAAGCACGCCGGATTTCATCTCTTTCCAGAAAGGACTGTTATCACCGCCGCCGGTAATACGCATCTCCATCAGTTCCACACCGGGGAGCATCTTCATGAGTGACTTCCGATACACTCCGTATTCCAGAGCCACACTCTCCATAACCGCCTGAAACATGTGTTTATTCGTATGATTCCAGCTGAGGCCGGCAAAGGTTCCTTTCAAATAGGGCTGACTGGGGCTGACCCTGCCGGCCATATGGGGAATAAAAAGGGGATCATCTTCTCTGGGGGCCAGAGTAGTATCTTCCAAGCCGTCAAATCGGGCAGGATCTGATTTATCCCGTCCCAGTACTTCTAACAGGAACCATTCAATGTTCATGCCTCCGCCATTGATATAGGCATAGGGATGCCAGAGACCCTCTGTGACAGAAGCCCCGCAGCCCATGACCTGGGTTTCAGAATCGAAGCAAAACTTGTCAGTGGTGGCGGCAAAGACACTGGCTGTTCCTGCGACATCCACACAGATCCCGGGTTCTACGGCACCGCAGGACAGAAAGGATGCCGCCGTGTCACCACAGCCGGCAGCCACAGGGATAGAAGAAGAGAGCCCGCAGCGTGCGGCCATTTCAGGAGTCATCTCTCCGATGAGTTCAGTGGGAGAGACAATACGAGGCAATTTAGATTCGTCAATACCGAATGTTTCGATCAGTCCTTTATCCCATTTGTTATTCTGATTGTCAGCAAAGCCGGAAAAATGAAGGTAGGTCCGGTCAATAAAACCATCTTTACCCTTCAAGTTGCATAGGCGCATAGCGGCGTAACCGGCAGGCTGTACAAAACTAACTATGTTGTCATACACATCGGGACGTTCGACTTTCCACCAGAGGATCTTGGGTCCATGATTAAAGCTGGGAGGATTTCCGGTTTTCCGGATGATTTCCTGTTCCGCCTCTTCCTTCATGATCTTGATATAGGGAGCACAGCGGGTATCCAGCCAGGAGTCATAGGGGGTTACAGCCATGCCGTCCTCTCCCACACCAACCACACCAGCCATCTGACCATCGATGGCCAGGCACTTTATATTGGTTTTTTCATCAGGAGAAAGAGTCTGCACACATTCAGAAATGGACTTGCATACCGAGTCCAGTTGAAATTCGGGGTCTTCTTCGGTGATTCCCGGTTCAGGCTGATAAAGCCGGGATGGTATAAAGGCGGATGCCCGACAGGCACCGTCCTGATCAAAAAGGGAGCTTTTCACTCCCTGAGTTCCAATATCTATCCCCAGTAGTAATGCTTTGCTCATATTTTAGTCTCCCCTTTTGTATTCAGACCTCCGGAAAGCCTCCCGGAGGTTTAGAAATCAGATTGTAATGACGCTTTTCAGACCTTTTCCTGCCGCCACATTGGCGATGATGCTATTAATATCATCCAGAGGAGCAGAAGCAGTCACCAGGTCAGAGACCTTGAGACGGCCCGAGGCAATCAGTTTCAGGCAGAGACGATACTGTCTCAGACTCTGTCTGGTAGTACCGGCAACTGTCAGCTGTTTGTAATGAATCTCATTCGTATCAAGTTTAACAATGGATTTTCCTTTGGGCAAACCGCCGAAGAACATGACACGTCCGTCCAGTCCGACATACTTGAAGGCACTCTCCTGGATAACGGAAACAGAAGCTGCCGTGATGACAAGATTCATCAACCTGCCGCCGGTGTATTTTTTAATATCTTCATCCAGAGTCTCATTCTTCAGGACTGTGACTTCGGGGATCAGTTTTTTAGCCAGAGCCAGACGATCTTCACTGAGATCTGTGACATAGACTGCCGCCGCTCCGGCAAGGAAGGCCACCCGGATGTGCATGAGACCAATGGGTCCGGCACCAATGACAAGGACATGGTCTCCCGGGTAAATGCCGATTTTTTCATAGGCGTTGTACACACAGGAGAGGGGTTCCGCCAGGGCGGCTTCTTCGAAGCTGATGCTGTCTTCCAGGGGAGAAATGTTTCCCTGAGCAACAGCGGCAGCGGGGACTCTCATATATTCGGCAAATCCACCATCCACGGAGACTCCCAGAGCCTCGGATTCCAGACACATATGAGAATTACCGCTGGTACAGAGGTCACACACACCGCATCCGTAGTTAGGAGCCACACCAACTCTTGTTCCGACAGCATAACCCTTAATGCGGGCTCCGACTTTTTCAACAACACCGGCAATTTCATGACCAGCCACCAGGGGCTGATCAGAATTTCCGGGTAACCCGTTCTTATAGAAACGAACATCCGTACCGCAGATAAAGGAAGCCTTTACCTTGATTAGTACTTCATCCTCATTAATCTCGGGAATCGGGATGTCTTCTACTCTTATATCTTCTATTCCATACAGTCTTGCTGCTTTCATATTCTTCTCCTCATAATTTTGAATACGATTAAGAGCCGTGGGCCTAAAGAAAGACCGGTTTCTTTTCAATAATGGATTTGTTTCCTGCATTCACGACTTTAACTGCTTCCAAACCGTCACGGCCTGTGACAACAGGCGCCGTATCACCCAGAATACAGTCCACAAAGGCTTTATCTTCTCTTCTATAGGCATCAATAAACAGATTCTGCCAGCTCTTCACAAAGGGTGTGTGAATACCATCGGGTGTACAGGTCAGAACAGAAAAGTTCTGGTTTTTCCCCACATGAATAATCCCTTTGGTTCCCAGAATTTCCACCCGGGAGTCATAACCGTATAACACACCCTGGGCCCCATCGACCATGCCCTGTGCCCCATTTTTAAAGCGGCAGTTCATGATGACATTGTCATAAAAGTCAGGGAACTCTTCTACCGCATCGGGGCAGCGGTAATTACCGGCGATAGCATATACCTCATTCATATAACTGCCGCTGTACCAGTGAAGGGCATCTATATCATGGCTGCTGACTTCCGCCAGGGGGCCATTGCTCTTGGTAATATCATACATCCAGGGCTTGGGGATGCTGGGACCGTGGGTCAGAGACTTAACACAGACCACATCACCGATCTCACCGGCATCCACCCGTTCCTTGGCGTGCATAAAACTTTCGTCAAAACGGCGCATAAATGCCAGCTGCAGTTTGACTCCTGCTTTGTCTGTTGCATCCATCATATCCTGGCATTCCTGCTCGGTCATGGCCATGGGCTTTTCACACTGTATATGTTTACCCGCCGCAGCCGCATCGACAACGATATCCTTATGGTAGGCAGTGGGTGTGACAACAACAACGGCATCGATATCTTTGTCTCCCAGAGCATCCTTGTAGTCCAGGTAGTACTTATCGATTCCCAGTTCTTCCACCGCCGCCCTGGCGGCCGCTTCCACGGGATCGACCATGGCCACCAGTCTTCCTCCGGGAACAGATCTGGCAAAGTTCCGGGCATGGATCATTCCGGCTCTTCCGCTTCCTATTACACAGACATTCACATTTGATTTCATTTCAGCCTCGCTTTGGCAGCAGCACTAAGTTTGGTAACCTTATCGTACTGCCCGTTCTTGATATATTCCGCATTCACCATCCAGCTGCCGCCGCAGGCAATAACATTGGGGAGGGCCAGGTAGCCGGTAAAGTTGTCGACATTCAATCCGCCGGAAGTCATAAAACGGGCTGAGTTCACAGATCCGAAAACCTTCAGCATGGGGATTCCAGTTTAATGACCGGAACCAGTTTTTTTTCTTTTAAACGGGACATGAGGTCCATATGTATCTCTTTAATTATCAGTTATTAGCATTCATAGTGGTATACTAGGCTATTATCTTTCATTTGTCACCTTTTTATTAGCATATATCGTTGACACATCCCATTTATGGGATTATGATGACATTTAAATTGACATATAACATCATTTGCTGTCACATTCTAGCACAGCAACAACATTAGGAGTGTTTCTTTATGAACAATTATTCCCCCGCAAAAGAACGGACGATGTATTTCATAGGTGTAACAACAGGAAAATCCTCCATTATGCAGGTATTCCCTAAATGGGCAGACCATCTGAAACTGAATGCCCGTATAAAAGGATTCGATTTCGAACCCCATTCAGCAGCTGAAAAATACAGAGAGGCCGTAGAGTTTATTAAAAATGACGCCCTGTCTCTGGGTGCCCTGGTGACAACTCACAAGCTGGACCTCCTGAAAGCCTGCGGTGATCTATTCGAAGGCAGAGGCGAATATGCGACTCTTCTGGAAGAAGCCAGCTCCATTTCCAAACAGGGCAAAGAGCTTTGGGCTCATGCGAAAGACCCGATCACCAGCGGACTGTCCCTGGATGCCATTGCCTCAGATGATTACTGGAAAGAATCAGGAGCGGATCTTCACCTTCTGGGTGCCGGGGGCTCTTCCCTGGCTCTGACTCTGTACCTGATCAATAAAAAGAAAAAGGGTGGAACAGTACCTGCTCGTATTCTTGTGAGTAACAGATCAGAAGGCAGACTGGAAGAAATGAAAAAGATCCACAAAAAAGTGGGTACGGACATTCATTTTGAATACTACCTCTGCCCCACCCCCGCCGAAAATGACAAGGTTGTGGCCATGCTCAAACCCGGCTCTCTGATTGCCAATGCCACAGGTCTTGGAAAAGACAGACCCGGTTCTCCCCTGACAGATGATGTTGTATTTCCTGAAAATGCAATTGTCTGGGATTTCAACTACAGAGGTGATCTGATCTTCCTGGATCAGGCCAATGCACAGAAGGCTGAAAAAAACCTTCGCGTTGAAGACGGCTGGTTCTACTTCATTCACGGATGGACCCGGGTCATAGCCGAGGTATTCCACATTGACATCCCCACCAGCGGTCCTGAATTTAAAAAACTTTCTGAACTGGCCGAATCGACCAGATCCTAAGGCCTATTTTAAAAAAAACCAAGAAATCAAGGAGCTATTCAATGAACTTTCCCCCCTATATAAATACACCTGTCATGTTCGACCCCAAAACAGGACTGGCAGACAGTCAGCCCCCCCTTGAAAGACATTACTCTGACATGAAAAACATGTATCTGGATGAAGAGGCCCGACAGAAACTTGAAGACAACGGCAATGCCCTGCTCTATCATTTCTACGACTTCGGCGTTCCCGAAAAAGAAGGCGACCTGGCCTTCGGTACAAGCATCGTCTATCCCGGAAAAGTGGGCAATGAATACCATATGACCAACGGTCACTTTCACACCATCCTGGACACAGCTGAGATATATCTCTGTCAGGCCGGATACGGCATGATGATGATGGAAAGCCCCGAAGGTGAGGTCATCTTTAAAGAAATGCGGCCCGGTCAGTCCGTCTATGTACCTGGAAGATACGCTCATAGAAGCATCAATCTCTCTGATACCGAGACTCTGATCACATTCTATGTATTCCGTGCAGATGCCGGCCATGATTACGGTTCTATCAAGACAAAGGGATTCCGTAAAATCGTTGTGGAAAATAACGGTTCCTGGGAAGTCCGGGACAATCCCCGCTGGAAAGCATAGGTTGAGGAATATATGAGCAAAGGAAATATCCTGATAACACCCCGCTCTATGAGCAAAAACGGGCATCCCCTCTTAAAAGAACTGGAAGATGCCGGATACACCATTCTGACACCCTTCCCCGGAAAACAA
>NZ_JAQIBL010000357.1 GCF_027859075.1 Oceanispirochaeta sp.
AAGCATCCTTTTGGGTGCTGACGCTCTTTTTGACGCCTTGTACTTTATGATTGCTGGTTTTATGCCCTTCTAAATTGGCTATTTTAAATGTAGAAAATCTTCTCCAAACCTCTCCCTACCCCGCTCGCAGAAAGCATATTAAATTGTACGGGAGACTTTTCAAGATACTTTTCTGATGATCTGCCTGGAATACCAATATAGCAGATCAGGAAAAAGTCTGTTCAGATGATACACAACCTTGGAAGACACCCCCGGTATTATCCGGTATGAACCTTTGCTTATCATCATCATAATATGAGCAGCCAGAACCTCCGGCTGCATCAATTTAACCGTCCCGGAGATTTTATGAGTTATCAGTGGTTTTGTCAGATTCTCATGGTGATAAGAGTAGGTATCTGTATCTGGAGGCAGCACCACAGAAACCCTGATCCCAAATTGCTGAAGTTCGATGCGGAGAACATCTGATAAACCTACCACTGCAAATTTAGAAGGGCTGTATCCTGTATAGCCATAGACTCCCATTATACCGGCCATAGACGCTATGTTTATGATGTGCCCGGATTCTTGTATCATCATAGAAGGAACTACTGCTTTTATCATACGGATCACTCCCAGATAGTTTGATTCGTTCTGGTTTTCTATCTCTTCTAAAGTTGTCTTCTCAATCTCTTTACAAAGAGCAAACCCTGCACTGTTCACGAGCACATCAATCTTCTTAAATGAATCGATAATGTAATTAATAAATGCTGATATAGACTCGCTATCTGTCACATCAAGAGTGTGAAAGTCAATCCTTTGATCTTTTCGTACTGACAGAGTTATCAGTTCGGCAGTTGTTTCCCTGAGAACATCTTCACGACGAGATCCAATAATTACATGAGCGCCTTTTTGTACAAATTCAGCTGCCAGCGCCTTTCCTATTCCGCTAGAGCCGCCAGTAATAACAACAACATTATTTTTCATTTATTTAACCTCATATTACAAATCCGATGTCGGTCTGCCAGGACTAAAACAGACCATCAGGGCGTCTAAACCAGCCTGCGAAAAATATCATCCTTATCAGGTGACTCAGTCGTTCGAATCATTCCCTGTAAAGGGAACCGTATACTGAACACTAACATACACATCTGCACACAAAGAAATGGCATGTTTTTTGGTATGATGTCCAGAACTAGATCCTATCTGATACTTGTTTTTTCATCACAGGACTCAAAATCGTAAGATATTGAAAGTATTGGATAAGAAATCCCACATTTCAGCACCACCTTTCTCAGTCAGAAGTAAATAAAGAATATTTTATACAAAAATGGAGAAAATACTTCATGTACTTCTGATGCAGGGAGACATAATATGAATCAATCGCAATACAGAGTTGCATTAAAAAATGATTAGAACTGTTTCAGACTGAATAGCTCACATTGTATCCAGAACTTTACGTAGAGAGAAATCTCTTCTTTTGATTTTTAGCCTGGAATATTAGTTTTAATCTCATTCACTTATTTCCCCAAGGAGGATTACATGAAAAAAATTTTATGTATACAGGTTTTGTTACTCGCATTATGTCCGTTTGTTCTGTTTGCTAATGGACAGCAGGATTCAGGTTTAACCAAGGTTGGTATCGTAAATCTGCCGCCGGAAGAATCCGGCTATAGACAGGCCAATGTTGATGCCATGAACACTGTCTTCTCAACTGAAAAAGGATATGACGCAAAACAGACCAATGCCGGTGGCAACAGTGAGCAGATCGCTGCGGCCAAAGGGTATATTCGTGACGGAGTAGACTATCTACTGATCTCTGCTGCAAACGCGTCAGGATGGGACGGCACTTTGAAGTCTGCAAAAGATGCAGGTGTAAAAGTTATTCTCTTTGACCGTTTAATTGATACAAGCGAATCAAACTATCAGGCAGCTCTTGTTTCTGATATGGCTTATGAAGGCCAAATGGCAACAGAATGGGTTTTAGACCAGGATCTGGATGAAATCAATCTAGTTCTTATTCGCGGTCAATTAGGGTCCGCGGCTGAAATAGGTCGAAGCACCGCAGTCCTCGAGGCTGCTAAAGCAGGTAAACTCAATATCGTGGCTGATGGAACTGGTGGTGACAGCTGGAGTCTTGAAGAAGCCCGTAAAGTTGTTGAAGCTGCCATTGCTGCAGGAAAGGATTTCAACGTAATCTACGCACAGAATGACGGTATGGCGCAAGGCGCTGTTCAGGCTCTCGAAGCAGCCGGTATCACCCATGGAAAGAACGGCGATGTCAAGGTAATTGGTTTTGACTTCAACCGTTTTGCACTAAGAAACGTACAGGAAGGTTACTGGAATGCCAATATGCAGTGTAATCCTCGTCAGGCCGCCGAGATTGCCAAGTGGATCGAGAGTGGTATACTCCCCAGTGGAGTCCAGTATCAGGAAGAACTGCTGGTTACTACAGATACAATAACCGATGAAATTATAGACCAGTGGGGAATCAATGCTGATCCCGGAAAAGGTGTAGTAACAAGGTAATTAAGTTTATTGTACGATTTTACAATATAGAATTTATATCTGCGGTGCGTTATGCGGGGAAAGTCCGCACACAACGCACCGCAATTAGTTTATACAGCAGCAAGGAGAACTTCGATTGGAGCCAGAAAACATACTCGAAATGGAAGGAATAAGTAAATCGTTTCCAGGGGTAAAAGCTCTGGATACTGTAGACTTTGCACTCCGAAGGGGAGAGATCCATGCCGTTATGGGCGAAAATGGAGCGGGAAAATCTACACTGATTAAGGTCATAACCGGTGTTTACGAAAAAGACGCCGGCCGGATTGTCCTGGATGGAAGCCCTATTCACTTTAAATCACCCCAGGAAGCGCAGAACTCAGGGATAGGTACAGTCTATCAGGAAATATCTCTCTGCCCCAATTTAACTGTGGCAGAGAATATGTTTATAGGTAGGGGTCGAACCCCTTTTATCGGGTGGAAGCATATGAACGAAAAGGCTTCACAACTGCTCGACTCCCTTGGTATTCCTGCGAGCCCGACTCAGGAACTTACAAGTTGTTCCCTTGCAATCCAGCAAATGATTGCAATTGCACGTGCGGTCGATATGGACTGCAAGATTCTCATTCTGGACGAGCCTACATCATCTCTTGACGATGACGAGGTGAAGAAGCTCTTTGAGCTTATGCGTCAGTTGAAATCACGGGGTGTGGGGATTATCTTCATAACCCATTTTCTAGAACAGGTATACGAAATCACAGACAGGATAACAGTACTTCGCAATGGACAGTTGATCGGCGAATATGAGACATCTTCTCTTCCCCGGATCGAACTAATCGCAAAGATGATGGGTAAGAATCTTGATGATGTCTCAAATATAAAAAAACATGAGCCTGCACCATCCGATACGAACGAGCCAGTTTATGAAGCGAAGGCAATTTCGAGTGATGCGGGGGTAAGACCCTTCAACTTCTCAATACAAAAAGGTGAAGTAAACGGATTTGTCGGTCTGCTCGGATCCGGACGCAGCGAAAGTATCCGTGCCATTTTCGCCGCTGACAAGGTGACAGGCGGTGAAATCAAAATGAAAGGTAAGAGTATAAAAATCAAGACGCCTATACACGCCATGAAACAGGGAATTGGATATCTTCCGGAAGACCGTAAGGGCGACGGCATTGTCGCTGACCTTTCTGTGCGGGACAACATTATTCTGGCATTTCAGGTTTTAGAAGGCTTTTTCAAGCCTCTCTCGCGGAAACAAACAGAAGAGTTTGCTGATGAGTTTATAAAGAAACTGAACATAAAGACCCCATCCTCTGAAACGCCAATCAAATCTTTGTCCGGAGGCAATCAGCAGAAGGTTATTCTGGCCCGCTGGCTGCTTACAAATCCAGAGTACCTGATTCTCGATGAACCAACAAGAGGAATCGATGTGGGAACCAAAGTAGAGATTCAGAAACTTGTGGTAGGGCTCGCCGAAGAGGGAATGAGCCTGACATTTATATCTTCGGAAATAGATGAAATGATCCGAACCTGCTCCCGAATGATCGTCATGAAAGACCGTGAAATTATCGGGGAACTCAGTGGCATGAATGTGACGGAGAATGATGTTATGCATAAAATAGCCCAGGGAGGTGAGTAATGATGCGTATGTTGAAAGCTAAATTCTCTCATCTGTTCCTACCTGTATCGGTCATGGTTCTACTCATTATCATTAACCTGATAAAAGGGGCTGATTATTTCAGTATCTCCGTGGTAAACGGAGCACTTTACGGGAACATACCGAATATCCTGTTCGGCGCCTCTGAGCTGGTTATTCTGACAATAGGCATGACTCTGGTTACTGCTGCCTCACAAGGACAGGACATCAGCGTCGGTGTGGCTTCCACCATTACTTCTGCCGTGTTTGTCATGTTCGTCCTGAAAGCCGGCGGCGATGTCACATTGTTCACAATAGCCGGGGCTTTTCTCCTTAGCTGTGTAGCCGGATTATTGGTCGGAGCATTCAACGGAGTCCTGGTTTCGATATTCAATGTTCAGCCGATGGTTGCGACTCTCATTTTGTTTACCGGAGGCCGGTCCATCGCTTTTATGATTGATGGTAAATTATCCCCCATACTGGCGAACGATATTTCGAATCAAATCGGCACGGTAATCCCGGGAGTGCCAATACAGACTCCCATAATACTGACGGTTGTCTTCATTGCGATCATCGCTGTAGTGCTCAAAACTACAAACCTCAGGCTCTATGTGGAGTCTGTAGGAATCAATCCCAGTGCTGCCCGTCTGAACGGTATAAATCCGAAAAAGATTATTTTCCTGACATTTTTGATTATGGGAATCTGTACAGCGGTCGCGGGTTTCATTGCAGTCAACAAAGCGGGACGCCACGACAGCGTTAATCTGCTCAAGCTAATAATGATGGACGCGATTCTCGCTGTGGCAATAGGCGGTAACTCACTGGTCGGAGGAAAATTCAGCATCACCGGTTCTATTATCGGAGCGTACACAATAGAGGTATTAAACAGAACGTTGCTCAGACTGGAGGTTTTATCCGAGACGATTCCGGCCTTCAAGGCAGTTTTCATCATGATCCTCATGGTCGTTGCATCACCTGTAGTCAGAGCTTATGCCGGGAAAACCATAGACAGGGTCAGGACCTGGGGACTTTTTAAAAGCGTTCCCGTGAGCAGCACTCTTGAAACGAAGAAGGTGGAGTAGTAGTAGTATGAAATCTCACAACAAAGCAAAATTCAAAACAAGACTATCGAATTCCAATCTTCTGTTTGTCATTGCCTCAGGAATATTTGTACTCATGTATTTATCTGCCATTATAAGTTTCCCAGGCAGTTTCTTGCAGTTCCAGACATTCTTTGACATGTTCAGCCTGAATGCTCCGCTTATCATCATGACCCTTGGCCTATGCATTGTTATGATCGGAGGCGGCATCGATATTTCCATAGGTTCAGTGTGTGGTCTGGTAACTATGGCCTGTGCTGTATTGCTTGAATCCAAAATGGGCAGTATTTGGGGTGCCCTGCTCCTTTCAGTCAGCATTGGAACAGCATTTGGTCTCCTGCAGGGGTATCTTATTGCCTATCTTGAAATACAGCCATTTATCATAACACTGTCAGGATTGTTCCTGGGAAAGGGGCTGCTGACAACCCTCCACAAAAATCCAATCAATGTAACCATGCCTGAATTTGTTTCCCTGCGGGATTTTGATATAGTGGTTCCCTGGCTTGGACGGGTAAACAGACTGGGCATTTTTATCCCATTAGAGATTAAACCAGGTGTTATAGTTGTGGTTGTCCTTGTTGCCTTTTTTGCCGCCTTTATGAAATGGTCGCGTTTCGGACGCAATGTCTATGCTATCGGCGGCAACGAGAATAGCGCCAGGATGCTCGGTATCAACGTTAAAAAGACGAAATTCATCACATACCTGATATGCGGGATCACAGCCGGTATCTCAGGTTTTGTGTTCATCATGACAACAGGAGCCGGCAATATCGGAAATGCAGTAGGGTTCGAAATGAAAGCCATAGCCTCGGCTATAATAGGCGGAACTCTGCTCAACGGTGGTGTGGGCAACCTGCTTGGTGCGCCAATAGGCACACTGACCCTTTTAATTATCAACGAACTGATCAGGGCGGGAGGTGTCCAATCAAATTATCAGGCGATAATAAGCGGACTTTTGCTGTATCTCTTTATTGTCCTGCAAAGCGTTGTTATGTCTATGCGTGACAAAAAGAAACTAAAAATAGCACTGCCGGCCTGGCTGATGGGCAAGGAAAAGGCCGTAAACTAATGATGTGTCAATTCGAGGTCTGATGGGACGCTCTAAATCCCCCGGGTGATATTCCAGTATTCTTCTTGAAGATATAACTGAAATAATGAGGATCGTTGTATCCGACTTCGAATGTGATATCAGCACACTTCATATTATTGTTTAAAAGAAGCAGTTTGGCTTTGCTTATCCGGACTGAAGTCAGATACTCGATGAAAGTCTCACCCGTACTGACAATAAATTACCGCCAAAATAATTTTTGAGCATTTCATCCCTAAAATACATGCCCGTGGTGTAGCTTTTTTATCGGACTCTTTAATAGTGAAAATTTTCCACATTCCGATAATATATGCATATTCAATCTTAATATGCAGTTCCTAAGAATATAAAATTAATAGACAGAAGACATCTTTTCAGCAGTGAATACCAAATCCTTTCACCATTCGGAGAATCTCCAATACAGCCTATAATGATTAAATGCATCTTTCAAAATCCCTCTATATCAGAGGCCTCCAATGCACAAAATCTCTCTGGTTTAAAATCCACCAGCCGGAATTACTATCAGATGTTAATCCAGCATCTACTCGGAAGGAACAGGGAAAAGATGTTGGGAAATTAGCCTGGCAACTCTTCCCGGATGGAATTGAAATTCCTTACACCACTCCCGAAGAACAAATTACCCTCACACAAGCCTACCAGGATACTGGAGCAGCAACTCTTTTTGAAGCCACTTTCGAGTATGATGATGTTCAGATTATGGTAGACATATTCCAGATTGATAATGGCTTGGTCGATGTCTTTGAAGTGAAGAGCACCACCGGAGTTAAGAAGACTCATTTGGATGACCTCTCCATCCAATATTACGTTCTCTCCGGGCTGGGGTTTAATATTAAATCTGCCAACATCATCAACCTTAACAATGACTATGTCAGAGAAGAGGAATTGGATATCAATCAGCTCTTCCTCATAAATGATGTCACCAAACAAATCAAGAAACTACAGTCCTTAATCCCTGAAACAGTAACAAATCAAAAAGATATTTTACACGGCTCAGAACCGGTTGTATCTATCGGAGCTTACTGCACCAATCCATATCCATGTGAAGCCAGGAAGCATTGCTGGCAGCACATCCCCTCCCCTTCAGTCTTTGACATTGCTGGTTTGACCATGGAAAAGAAGATGGCATTCTATAATCAGGGCATTGTTGAGTTCCACCAAATTACAGATTATAAAGACTTAAATCCAGGACAGATGATTCAGGTGAGTGGTGAGACAATTATTGATAAAGAGGCGATATCTCAATTCCTATCGGACATCACCTACCCCATATCACACCTGGATTTTGAAGCCTTCCAACATGCCATCCCGGAATGGGTTGGAGTTAAACCATACTCACAAATCCCCTTCCAGTATTCCCTGCATATTGAATATGAGGATGGAAGGTTGGAACATAAGGAGTTTTTGGCTCCCCCTGGTGAAGATCCCCGGCTACTTCTGGTAGAGAATCTGATTCAAGATATTGCAGGAGAAGGCTCTGTCCTGGTCTACAACATGTCATTTGAGAAAGGGATTTTGAAGAATCTGGCGGCTCAATATCCTCAATATGCTGAAACTCTGAATAAGATTAAGGAGAGGATTGTAGATTTAATCATCCCCTTCATAAACAAGTCCTATTACACTCCAGCTATGGGTGGGAAATACTCAATTAAGAAAGTATTGCCTGCACTTATTCCTGAAATGGAAAACGCCTATAAGGATTTGGACTTGGTCCATGATGGATTGGGGGCTATGACTGCCTACTCTCAAATGGATGCAGATGATTCAGAGACAAGGACTGCTCTCTTGAAATACTGTGAGCTTGATACTCTGGCTATGGTAGAGATATTGAAGGTCCTGAGGAATGTGGAAATTTTTCTATATTGCCGGTTTGAGCCTCTTGCCATAAAGTTCCATTGATGGGACAAATTGGAATTGAACAAGTTTTTATAATAACCGGGGACGAATGGTAGGTGCAGCAGATTTCCCCAACAGATTGAATGTGGAAAGGTTTCGTCATTCATTGTTTAGGAGCCGGATGAGGTGATTGTCTCACGTCCGGTTTTGAGATCGAGTGAAGGGGATGATCCCTCCGCATAGGTTAACATTACCGTTCAAGTGCTTGAAATCAAAAAACCATAGCACGGGCTGGAATGTGGTAATTCTTTTACTATTCAGTTCTACTGGTGGGGCAGATTATTATTTCAGAATGAATTCATATTCAAAATAAAGGAAGGTTTCTGTATTCAATGCTAAAATAATCAGGACAACAAGAATCAATTTAAAGAAGGCTGTGATGGGAGATACAAATAATCAAAGAGAAGGCGCTACCTCAAATGCTAAAGCCGGCAATGACTTTGAATTGGCTGCTATGGAATACTTCAGAAAGCAAGGGATTTCACTGTATCAGAACTTCAAACTACTGATTGGAATTGATGAAATCCAAAATGACTATGCCTTTGATCTGGGTTCAGACTCGGAGAAAATCATTGTCGAATGTAAGTCCCATAAATGGCCCCATCCCAATGATAATGTCCCATCTGCGAAAATGACCGTATGGAATGAAGCTCTGTACTACTTTTTACTAACACCAAATGATTACCGGAAGATTTTTTTTATCTTTAAGGATTATAGTCAAAAACGTAAGGAGCCCCTTGCGGAGTATTATGTCAGGACTTATAGACATCTAATCCCAAATGATGTTGAGATTCTAGAATATGATGAAACCGAAAGCATCGGAAAAAAATTGAAAACTGATTGTAAGTCCTTCGATGCGACATAGTTCAATATTCTCTTATTCCTTTTTGATGTTAAGTTCTGAATTGGGTTTATCTGTCCACCCTGCCCTCTCAGATCATTTTCAATTTAATAGGGGGATTCATCAAGAACACAGAACAGGAGTTTGCCATGAACAAAAAGGATTCAGAAAAGGACCAGGAAAAAAAGAAGGCACTCCAGGAAAGTGACAATAAATTTCGCAGTTATATTGAGAATGCACCTGATGGAGTGTTTGTGGCAGATGAAAATGGACGTTATCTGGAAGTAAATACTGCATCAGAAAGAATTACAGGTTATTCCAAGGAAGAACTTTTATCGATGTCCATCAATCAGCTCTTTCCACCTGAAGGAATAGAAGAAGGAATCAGGCATTTTACAGAAGTCCGCAACACAGGTAGAGCAAGTGGAGAATTAGAATTCCTTCATAAAAACGGATCGAAACGGTGGTGGCTGGTGGATGCCGTTAAACTTTCTGAAACCAGATATCTTGGATTTACAAAAGACATCACCAAACGAAAACAGACAGAAGAAGCACTGCTCCTGAGTGAAGCGGCTGTAAAAAACAAACTTAAAGCTATTACAGAACCCGATGGGGATATTACCACACTCGAACTTTCTGACATTATCGATACGGAAGCTTTGCAGGACATTATGGATATTTTTTACAATCTTACCGGCATGCTCGGGGCTGTACTCGATGTGTCAGGGAAAGTATTGGTTGCTGTAGGATGGCAGGATATCTGTACAAAATTTCACCGCTGTAATCCGGATACTCTTAAAAACTGTATCGAAAGTGACACCATCCTAACAAAAGGTGTGCCCGAAGGTACATTTCAATCTTACCACTGCAAAAACAATATGTGGGACACTGTAACACCTCTTATCGTTGGGGGGAGGCATGTCGGAAATCTTTTTATGGGGCAGTACTTCCTCGAAGGAGAGGAGCCTGATGTTGAACAATTCAGAGAGCAGGCCCGAAAATATGGATTTGATGAGGAAGAGTACCTTGCCGCCCTCGACCGGGTTCCAAGGTTCAGTGAGGAAGCTGTTAATGAAGGCATGCAGTTTTACTCGAAGCTTGCCGGGATTATCTCATCCCTGAGTTACAGTTCCATCAAACAATCCAGGATGCTTGCCGAGCGTAAACAGGCAGAAGAAGCACTGCGTGCAAGTGAAGAAATGATGCGCAGTTCACAATCTGTAGCACATATCAGTTCTTATTCAACAAATCTGAATTTAAATGAGTTCGATAAAAGCGTATGGGTCACTTCGCCGGAATTTTACAAAATATTTGGTATAGATAAAACCTATCCTCATACCATAGAGGGTTGGGCCAATTTTATTCATCCCGACTACCGTAAAGAAATATCTGATTATCATGAAAACGTTGTGAAGGAGAAGGGATCTTTCAATCGTGAATATAAAATAATCCGCATTAACGATGGTGCAGAACGTTGGGTTCATGGTACAGGAGAACTTGAATTTGATGAAAAAGGAACTCCCATCAGAATGCATGGGGCAATACAGGATATCACAGAGAGTAAGAATGCAGGCCTTGCTCTTGCTGCTGAAAAAGAACGACTTGCGGTTACCCTAAGAAGTATTGGAGATGGTGTAATAACCACCGACACAGAGGGCCATGTTGTGACGCTCAACAAAGTTGCAGAAGCATTAACGGGATGGAGTTCTAATGATGCTATTGGACATCCCCTGCCTGAGGTTTTTAATATCATCAATGAGAATACGCGGGAACAATGTGAAAATCCGGTTGAAAAAGTTTTAGCCACTGGCAGTATTATTGAATTAGAAAATCATACCTGCCTGATAGCAAAAGATGGCCGAGAAATTGTCATCGCCGACAGCGGCGCTCCTATCCGAAATAATGAAAGCCAAATCATTGGCGTTGTACTTGTCTTCCGGGACATGACAGAAAAGCAAAAACTCGAAGATGCCTTTCAGAATTCACAAAAGTTGGAATCTCTCGGCATTCTTGCAGGTGGTATAGCCCACGACTTCAACAACATTCTCGGTGCCATCTTTGGATATACCGAATTAGCAATGATGAAAACCAAGGAGGAGAATATCTCTTCCTACCTTGCAAAATCAGTAAACAATATCGACAGAGCCCGCGCTCTTACAGAGCAATTACTGACCTTTGCTAAAGGTGGTGCTCCTATAAAAAATGTTGAATATCTTTTCCCCTTCATTCAGGAAACCACACAATTTGCACTGAGCGGATCATCGGTTTCGAGCCGTTTTCAGATTCAGGAAAATCTTTGGGCTAGTTATTTTGATAAGAATAAGATTGGCCAGGTTATCGATAATCTTACTATAAATGCCCAGCAAGCCATGCCGATGGGTGGAACAATATTGGTTTCAGCCATAAATATTTCACTGTCAGAAAATGAGCATATTACACTTCCCGGCGGAAATTATGTAAAATTGTCAATAAAAGATCAGGGGATAGGAATACCAAAAGAGTTCCTAAAAAACATTTTCGCTCCGTATTATTCAACAAAGCCCAATGGCCACGGACTGGGCCTGGCAACCAGTTTCTCAATTATTAGTAGACATAACGGGTGCATAGAAGTTGAATCAAAACCAGGCAAGGGCAGTACTTTCCATATATACCTCCCCGCGGTCCTCAATCCTGTTGCATCAAAAGCAGGTAAATCTATAGATATGCATAATGGAAGCGGCACTTTTTTAGTCATGGACGATGAAGAAACGATTCGGGAGATTATGAAAGAACTGCTTGAATCCTTTGGATATACTGTAGTACTTAAAGAGAATGGAAAGGATGCCGTTGATTTCGTTGAGATAGAAACCAAGGCAAACCGGAAACTTGCCGGAATGATTTTTGACCTGACTATTCCTGGAGGAATGGGAGGGAAGGAAGCTATCCAAGAGATAAGAAAAATATGTTCCGAGACTCCCGCTTTTGTAGCCAGCGGTTATTCGGAAGACCCTGTCATTGCGAATCCTGAGGAATACGGATTCAGTGCAAGTATTTGTAAGCCTTTTATGATGGATGAACTATCGGAGATGCTTGAAAAACATATGAAGGGTAAATAACAAAGGCATTATGTTTGTGAAAAGAAATTGTTCTCAAAACTTCTTATTACCTTTCTTTTCCCTATCAACAAAACATCGTGGTGTAGTTTTTTCATCGGACTCTTTAATAGCGAAAATTTTCCACATTCCGATAATTAAAACATGTTCAACTTTGCTGTAAGTCTGCTTAAAGCCCTGGTTTCTGTTACTTTCAAGAAGCGGAAAGAATATTTCTTTATTCTCCTTCTACTCAAGAAAGAAAATGAGATTCTGAAGAGACATTTGAACCTCCATGGAAGGAGGATTACTTCAAATAACACAGACAGGTTTTGTCTATCTTTAATTGCTGCCATCTCAAAAAGAGCTGTTTCACATCTTTCTATTGTCAAACCAGAAACTCTTCTGGAATGGCAAAGACGGTTAATCAAGAAACAGGGGCCTTTTAAGCATAAGAAACGAGGCCGCAAACCTGTTAACGCTGAGCTCAAGAAGCTGATTCTGGAAATGAAAACAGACAATCCCTCATGGGGGTGCAGAAGGATCTCTGATGAGTTGAAGAAACTGGATATCGAGATCCACCACACAACCGTCAACAAAATAATCCAGAAGTTCAGAAAGTTAGGAATGATCCAGGCCACAGGAAGCTGGAAGAAGTTTCTGAAATCCCACTGGGACTCACTCTATAGTATGGATTTCATGACTGTTGACACTTTATTCAGTAAGAGATTCTATCTGTTAATAATTCTGGAGTGAAGGTCCAGGAGGATTATTCGGTACGATTTAACAGAATATCCATCCAGAGAATTTGTCAAACAAAGGATTCAATTGTTCTCAGAGGAGCATCCGGAAAAAAAGACTCTGATTTATGATAATGCTCCACAGTTTACATCGTTTGACTACAGCTGGTACGGCATCAATGGTGTTAATATCTGTACTTCGGCGCCTAAGGCTGGTCGAAAGCAAGCTTTCTGCTCGCCCATACTTCCTTGCATGAATGCTTATGTTGAAAGATTGAATGGTACAATTCGACGTGAAGCTATGGATCATTTTCTGATCTTTTCAGAAAAACAGGTTCGGAAAATAGTTAAGGAATATGTTGAATATTATAACCATCAACGTCCTCATCAGGGAATTAATAAAATTCCGGTTGAAAGAATTATCCAAACCAGCGGCAATATCAAAAAAATAACGAATCTTAGGCGTCTTGCACCACCATTATTACAGAAGCAGTGCTTAAATTCTCGCCCGATGGAATAAAACTACACCACGCCCTGAAATTATTGTAATAATAAGCAGATTCTTTAATGATTTCCGAACTTTTTTTCAGAGAATAAGAAAAAATGTAAACCAATGAATAAAACTGCTGAATGAAAGGCATGTCCTCTCTACCACATCGCTTAAACCTTTCGGGTTAATAGAATTATAGTAGGGAAACCAACTTTTTCCTTTCTCTTACATTCTTAAAAATACTGTTATTTAATTTTCTGCTTGACTGGTCAAATTACATCACATAACATTTGAAAATGTTTCCTGATGCCGGTTCTCGATGAAAAAAATAAATAGAGTCTGCCTCACCTTACTGGCTTTCCTCATGCTGGGATGTGCGACATCATCATCGACCTCTACGAAAGTAATCAGCCTGACAGAAGAAGAACTGGAGATAGCCACACTTATAAAAAATCTCACCCTAAGGCAGCGGATAGGACAGCGTATGATTGGGTGGATACCTAAGGATGGCCTCACTGATGAAATACAGTCTCTGATCACTTCAGGCGAAATTGGAGGTTTTATACTATACCCGTGGAATTATACCAGCCTTGCCGAGACGATAGAGCTTACTACTCGACTGCAAAGCTGGGTCAGTGAAAGTCCTCCGGGTATCCCTCTTTTTCTCACCGCAGACCAGGAAGGTGGGCGTGTCGCTGCCTTTCGTTTTGATGAGTTTGTGCAATTCCCCTCTGCCTTTAATCTTGCAGTGAGAAACAGTGAAGAACTGATCAGATCCGCCTCTTATGTGAATGGACTGCAGCTCAAATCCATCGGAATTAATATGAATCTGGCTCCGGTGCTCGATCTTTATCCCAAACCTGACAGTTCCATTATCGGAGACCGCTCATTCGGTGCTGATGAGGAACGAACCTCCCTCTTTGGTAAAGCATATGTGGAGGGAGCACTGAAATCGGGGGTGATCCCTGTTCTGAAGCACTTTCCAGGGCATGGATTATCTTCTGTGGATTCCCATGGTAATCTGCCGGTCATCGAGAATCTCTCTTCCGAAGAACTGCGAAGACATCTTATGCCTTTCAAAGAAGCAATAGACGCCGGTGCGCCGGCGATTATGACTGCACATCTTCTTTTTCCAGATATTGATGAGGACTATCCGGTAACCCTCTCGGAGCCGTTTATTGTCGATCTTCTCCGTGACGAACTGGGGTTTACCGGGATGATCATATCCGACGGCCTTGCCATGGGGGCTTTAGCTAAAAACTACACTCTGGATGAAACCATTGCCCGTTGCTTCGAAGTCGGAATCGATGTGATTCTGGTTCACAGCCAGTACAACATACCAGAGCTCATCGATAAAGTAGAGGCCATGGTCATCGATGGAACGATCAGCAACCGGCAAATCAATGAAGGGTTGTTTCGGGTTTTAACAGCGAAAAAAGATGCGGGAATTCTGAGATTCCCGGATTAGAATTCTTCGAAACAATGTGATATGAAAGCTTATACGGCTGCTTGAAGATTTACGGGATTATGGCCCTGAATACACTTAGACCTCATGTGGTTTGATATTATTAAATTCACTTAAAATTTTATTTAGGCTGCATCTCCTATCTTAATAAGTACCACGTCAAAAAACACCCTGACTTTGAATGGCAGATTGTCCTTATTATTAAAATCAAGGCTCATGCCATTAAAGTATGGGGAAAGGAAAACCTGTCCTGTCGATAGGACACGTTCAATATGAAAGCATAGTTATTCCTAGAGATACTTTTATCGAAAGATAATAAAAGGAGTAATATGGAAAACTTTCATCATTAGCCATAGGATAGGTGTTTCCTCAGATTGGTAGAAACATGAAAATGACTGTTCCTCGTCAACTGATCAAGCTGATTTTTATAGATTCCAATTTCTTAAAAATACTGAAGCACCTTAAAGATTCAACATTTCTGTCCTGATTTACTTTTCGCATATTAAATTGTCAGTAAGCGGCAAGAAAAAACAATAGTCGTGTACACCTCGTTTCAGGAGCTATCGGCGGTTTTGATCTCATGCGGACAGTATCTCTTATGGGAAACTGTACAGCATCCTTTGATACAGAAAAAGGACCGGATTCCCTGAGAGGGACAGCCGTATATAATGAATCCTTACAAAGTGAAAAACGGATGGTTTTTAAGGGAAGCGCAAAAAAAGCCATTGAGTTATTCTCTACAAAAACAAATGTATCCGTTGCCGCTGCTCTAGCAACAGTGGGATCAGAAAAGATCAAAATGACTATGACTTCAACACCGGGGTTCATCGGTGACAGGCACCGCATCGAAGTTAAAAATACACAAGTTCACGGGGTGGTAGATGTCTACAGTTCAACACCCCAGATTGCTGGATGGAGTGTCGTGAACACACTCCAAAATATTACATCACCCATTGTATTCTAGAATATTAGCTAACACTTTTTCGCTCAGGCGGTCAAACGCCTGACGCGTCCTTCCCGATGAAACATTCATACAGCGCACGTGGTGATGATCAGAGAATTTTTGATTACCCAGAGCTGGCAGAGAATCACAGAAAACCAGGTTGTCTCCCTCCAGCCATTTTGCAAAAGGCTTTTCGTCCCAGGAGGGTGAAAGTCCGGTATTGAATAAAATCTTGCGGTTTCCAAGTTGTTCAAATTCTTCTTTGTGCAGTAGAACAGTGTTTTTATTCAGACAGGTAATAACAACTTCGCTTTGTGTCAGTAATTCCGCTAAAGATAAAAACTGGTATCCTTTTTCTTTTGCTTCTTTTTTTTCACTCCGGGAATAATAGGATATATCTGCCCCGAAAAGCTTTAGAGCATCGGCAATCATGCCTCCCGATTTTCCCAGCCCAATAATTCCGGCCTTTAATCCGGTAATTTCACGAGCCATACCATCCCAGGGGCGAACCGAACTTCCGTCAGGATTCTTTCCGAAGCCATGGAAGCAGCGAACGAGTTCACTGAGAACGTATTCAACGACTCCTTCATCTCCATAATCTCTGATTCCAGTAACAGTGATCCCTCGTTCCTTGGCATAAGGAATATCGACATTTGCACTTTCCGGTGAATAAAGAGAACAGCACATTCCGATATATTTTACATTGGGGCATTTTTCAAGTGCACCGCGGTCAAGTATTGATGTGTAACTCAGTAGTACAGCGTCGGCATCACCAATGCGCAATGCAATTTCATCAGAATCAGAGGGGATATCTCTATACATCACAACGTCTTTCGCCAGTGTGTAGAGTTTTTTTTCTGCCGTTGGAATCAAACTTACCGGTTCAATCGCTATAAGTTTTGTAAACATAGATTATTCTCCATTGTCACTAGTAATAACCACTTTATGTCATATGCCTCTTCTGTTCAATGTTGTATCGGAGTTTTTATTTCAACTGACTAATTTCCCGAATATAAATTGATCTGTTAGATGGAAAACTTTTCATATTCAATGCAACTATTTATTAAACCCAGAAAAGTCACGTCCTATAGGTTCTTGAAATATTTTTAATCCGAACTGTGAAAGAGAGGCACTTTGAAAAGTTTGAAACATAATGGCTCTGAGAAGAAGAAGTATCTATGACAAAGATCAGATTATTGAGGAGCCGGATGAGGTGAAAGTCTCACGTCCGGTTTTGTAACCGAGTGGAGGGGGTGACCCCTCCGCTTAGGTTAACATTACCGAAGCAGTGCATGAACGTGTAAAAAGCCATAGGACGGGTTAATAATCATTTTAGCGCAAATTTATTGAAAGTACAGATTTTCGTCTTTACAAAAATGTCACAAAATACGACAATTAAATTAGGGAGCATTAATGACGATCATCAAGCGGAAAACAATTGAGGAGTATATAAGACAGTACCCTTCAGCTGAAGCTGGTCTTCGAGGGTGGTTAAAAGTCAATGAGAAATCAACATTTAGAAATATTCTGGAGCTTAGAAAAGCTTACCCATCTGCTGATAATCTTAAAGGTTCTGATTACATTTGTATAAATATCAAAGGAAATGATTTCCGTTTGATTGTTAGATATACATGGGGAAAAACTATTTTTATTATAGATTTTTTACCTCATGCTGAATATACGAAAAGATATTGTTAAGGAGGTATGATATGAGTTATGCCCTGGATAATGAATTAGGAAAATTCATGCAAAGTCTCCAGATTCATACAGATGAAGAAAATGATAGAGCTGTCCAGCATCTTATGGAACTTACGGATAGATTTGAAGCTGGGGAAACAGAATTGGAGCCTGTTATTGATTATATAACAGGCTTGATATCGGCATTTGAAGATGAACACTATCCAATTCAAGATGTTCCTCCAAAAGAGATATTAAGGCATCTTATGGAGAATCATGAACACAAACAGGGAGATCTCTCGGATGTCGCCTCCCGAACAGTAATTAATGAGATTCTTAGTGGAAAAAAGCAATTAAACCTCGGACATATCAGAAGGCTCTCTGAAAAGTATGGTGTATCTCCCGAACTTTTTATTTGACGCCAGAATTGATGCCATTATAATATGAACCCAGTAGCTGAATATGGAAAACTTACCACATAAGCTTTGATATACAGCCCTATATGGATAACATAAGAACACTTACTAACTTGAGGGGCTGGTGGCCGCTCATAAAAAAGAAGGGAATTCTGGCAGGACTCCACCATCATTATTTCCGCAGCAGTGCTTAATTCTCATAGCTGTCTAAAAACTATAGGACGGGCTCCTCCAAATATAAAATCTATATCCCCTTCTATGTAACAGTTCCGGAAAATGTGTTTTCCATCAAGACATTCAGTATGTTCTTTAGGCCCTCTAAAACCACCTTTTTCGCTTTTATCAACTTTCAGGACTATTTTATCCATCAAGAATTCCTGAGAATATAATTCAATTCTGTGAAACACTTCTCTACTACAGCCCAGATGCACTCTGGAATCAGCGTATTCATTTATGCTTCTACTTTAGTCCAACAGGTCTGCGAGAAAAGCCAATGCCAATCCCTGACCCCATCCCTGAATCCATTCTTTCGGGACATTGAAATACCCCTCCCGGTCATTCATTACTGCTGTTCCCGCTGAAACATTGAGAACACGGCCATCATTGCTTATATTTTCGAGGATGCCTGTCAGGGCTTTCTGAACATATTTTGAATGGAGGGGATTCTTGTTGTTAATCATGGCCGCTGCAATTCCACAAGAGGCGGAGATTTCCTCATAAGACTGCTCATCATCGAGAACTGTCCGCCATAAGCCTTTTTCCGTCTGTAAATATTTAATAGCTGAGAGCTGATCCCGAAGGGAGCACTCGATGTTCATGCACTGGGGATAGAGGTACCAATCTTTGAGGAGGATTTTCATTCTGGACATGGTATATGCAGCCCAGGCATTGGCTCTACCCCAGAAAAAACCGGACATATTATTTTGTTCTTTGTGACTATAGCCGTGATACCAAAGGCCGGCCTCCTTGTTCTGAAGAAACCGGATATGCCACTCATACTGATCCAGGGCATCATTGATGATTTCCTTATCACCGAGCTTAACACCAACGCGCAGAAGGAAAAAGGCTGCCATAAAAAGAGTATCTGCCCAGGCCTGCTCTGGAAAATCATTGTCAGAGGAAACGGTATGCTGAAGCACATTTTCACCAAAGCGCAATGCACTCTCTCTCAGGTACAGCACTTTTTCCATGGCGACCTTCCAGTACTTTTCATCCCCCGTCGCTTCATGAAGGGTGATGAGCATATGCCCCATTGCACAGGTATTAACCGTAAAATCAGGCAACCCCAGATTCAGATATTCATCGGTCCACTGCTTCAGCATATCAATATAATCATTGTTACCTGTCTTGTAATAGGCATCTGCTACACCGTAAAAGGCAACACCGCAGGGCCATTCCCAGGTCAGGTCCATAGACATGGTTTTCTTCACAACAGCATCAATAATTTCTATAATTTTCTCGCGGTCATATTCTATTTTCAACAATCTGTATTTCTCCTATTTATACTTTCTCTCTTGCAGCAATAAGAAGGAAGTCCTTAATGTAGAGATACCTCTCTGAATGGCTTCCATAACTTTATCCGCAGCTTGAAGACCGGTACAGTTGGCATAAATAGTCCTTTCAGATGATATATTAAACATTATCCACTTCACATAATTCTTATTTCAAACCTGTTGTTACCAGTCCCTGTACAATATATTTCTGAAAGATGAGAAATATAATAATTACTGGAAAAAGAGATAAAGTCCCCATGGCAAAAATAGCCGACCAGTCCGTAGAGGTTTGCGGGTCGGCAAACATGCGCAGAGCCAGTGAAACCGTAAAAAGTTTTGGTTTGTTTAAAAAGAGAAGAGGTCCGATGAAATCATCCCAGCGCCAGTAAAAACTGAAAATTGTTGCAGTGATCAATGCAGGCTTTATAAGGGGGAAAATAATTCTCGAATAAATCATAAACTTACTGCATCCGTCGATCTTTGCCGAATTATCGAGATCCACTGGAATCTGCCTTATAAACTGAACCATTAGAAATATGAAGAAGGGAACACCTCCGAACATGGGAACAATCAGAGGCAGAAATGTATTAACCCAACCCAGTTTATAAAAAATAATGAACTGCGGTATCATTACAACCTGAAAGGGAATCATCAGTGTCAGGAACATGCAGGTATACCAGAAGTTTCTGCCTATAAATTTAATACGGGCAAAGCCGAAGGCAATCAGAGAGGATGTCAGAACCGCTCCGAAAGTCGCAAATCCCGTGTATATAAATGAGTTTTTAAAGAATGTTGTAAAGGTGGTTGATCCATTATATCGCCATCCCCGGCGGTAATTCTCCAGGAGTAATTTTTCCGGTATCAGAGAAAATGAATTTTGACTGAATATCTCCTGAGTTGTCTTGAATGAATTGGAAACCATCCATAACACAGGGTATAGCATAATGAACCCTAATATAACTGCCAGTAAATGGAACTCCAGACTCTTCATGCGGTTTTTGTATAGTTTTTTTGTTTTGTTGTCCATTTTATTCCCCTTCCTTAGATTCGTAAAATACCCATGCCGAAGAGGATTTGAAAATAATAGCTGTAAAAAGCCCGACGATCAAAACGAGAATCCAGGCCATGGCACTGCTGTAACCCATCTCATAGTATTTAAAAGCTCTCTGATAGAGATATAAAGCGTAAACCAGAGTGCTGTTAAGCGGGTCTCCCGATCCACCGGAGACAACGAAAGCCTGTGTGAATACGGTAAAACCGGCAATGATCTGCATAATCAGATTAAAAAATATAACCGGAGACAGATGAGGCAGGGTTATACTTATAAATTTTCTGAAACTGTTAGCTCCATCGATATCAGCTGCCTCATAGTAGAATTGCGGAATCTGTTTCAAGCCCGCTAAAAAGATGAGCATTGATGATCCGAATTGCCAGGTGGCAAGTATGATCAATGTCCAGAGTGCTGTATCCGGCTTGCCTATCCAGGATATGTGAACATCCATCCCCAGAAGATTCAGGACAGAGTTTATGGCTCCATCAGCCATAAATAAGCGTCGCCACATAACAGCTACGGCAATACTTCCTCCCACAATAGAGGGAATATAATAGATCATCTGGTAGAATCTGATTCCCCTGATATTCCTGTTAAATAATAACGCTACAAAAAAAGCGAAAAGAAGTCTTAAAGGAACAGAGACAAAAGCATAGTTGAATGTTACAGCCAATGACTTCCAGAAAAGTTTATCCTGTAACATATTTTTAAAATTGTTCACTCCATTCAAAACCGGAGTCCCTAAAATATCATAACTGGTAAATGAAAAATACAGTGATGTTAAGATCGGTATAATCGAAAATGCAAAGAATCCGATAAGCCATGGAGCAATAAAAGCATAACCTGCCAGATTCTCACGGATGATTGCTTTTCTTTCACTCAGGCTCTTCTCGAGATTTATTCCGGTTGAACCGTTAGTTATTAAACTCATATTAAGTTTGTTACCTTTCATGTGATGATAAAAGGAAGCCGATTGAGATCAAAGGGCTTCCCTATAAGTAATACTAAAAGTACAGAAGTTATTTCGCTAAAATAGCATTACCTTCTTCCATAATTTTGGCCACACCCTGATCAACTGAAATGATACCCATCAGGATTTCCTGAGTTGAATCTCTAAACATTTTCAGGAATTCTCCGGAGGATTTTGGGTCGGGAGGATCGATAGGACTGGAGTTCTCAGCAACAACTCCGATATAGTCAAAGACTATTTTGTTTAAATCGCTTGCCGATGCTTTGAGGGCTTCACGAACATCTGAAGGAATGGGAACACCTCTTTCCGCAGCCAGAATATCATTGGCAGCACTGTCATTTAAGAAGAAGTTCAAGTATCTTGCCGCTTCATCGGGATTTTCAGCTGAAGCTGGAATTGAGAAAAACATAGAGGGTTTCAGGAAAGTTCCCGGTCTCTTTGCATTTTTGATTTTAGGTAACAGAACCATTTTTAAGGGATTCTCTGAAACAGCCTGTGTTGATGCCAACTGATTACTCCAGATGTAATCACACCAGACATTACCTTTAGCTAGCTGACCCTCTTCTGCTGTCACAGTGACAAATGCGACTTCCGGATTCACAAGAACTCCTGCTTCGAGTAATCTGAGCTGTACATTAAAGTACTCTTTCAGAACAGTCGTATCAGTAAATCCGAGAGATTTTCCATCTTTTGCATAAGTGGAGGCACCGGTCTGTCTGATCATATTGTCAAATAGGACTTTGGGGTCTGTTGTGGAAAGGGGCATAGTCTGAACGCCGGTTTTTTCAAATATCTCAATTGCTATTTCTTCAAAATCCGCCCATGTCCAGCTGGTGAAGTCCGGTTCGGCAATTCCTGCAGCTTCGAATACAGCTGTATCGTATACAAGACTGAAAGCATTTGTTCCCAGACTTATTCCATACAGTTTTCCATCGACTCTTCCACCTGACAGGAAAGTTTCATTCACATTGCCCAGATCGATTACACCGGAATCAACATAAGGTGTTAAATCAGTTAAAATGTTTCTCTGAACAAACTGAAGCATATAAGCATAATCATGCTGCATGATATCAGGGAGACTGGCAGATGCTACCTGTGTATTTATTCTATCCCAGTAACCTCCCCAACCTGTTGTTTCTGTCTCAATGGTAACGCTGGGATTATTCGCCATATAAAGATTAGCCACAGCAATGGTTTTTTCGTCTCTTACTGGATTACCCCACCAGGCAAGTCTCATATATGACTCTTCGGGTCCTTCTGACGACTCAGCCTCAGTCTGTCCTGTACTGAACACCTGACTGGTAAAAGTAAATAGCATCACACTCAGAATCAGTAAAATTCTGTTATTCCTTTTTTGCACCTTGTGCCTCCTCATATAATTTTATTAATTATATGAATGCTTTTTTTCAGCTGTCATGTATTATACAAGTAGGTTTAATATCATAAATTAGTGATCATTTAAGATAAGGTTTATCAGGCGTTAACAACAGAACTCATAGCAAACTCAACAGGGGTCATGCCTGTAATTTTCTTGTATTGTTTAATAAAATAACTCACATTATCCTGGTAGCCTACAAGTTCAGCCAGAGTATGTATTTGAATTGTTGAATCACCTCTCTGATATTCAACAGCACGGGCAATTCTGAACTCGGTAAGATACTGGGCAAATGTTTTTCCTGTTTCGCTTAAAAATAACTTGCCCAGATAATCGGACTTAAGATATACAACATTTTCTGACAACCATTTCAATGTCAGATTATTATCTTTGTAATGCTTTATCAGATAAATGAGTATTTTCTGGATATGAGGATTCATCTTTCTGCTGAAAGACTGTTCTCCCTGGTTTTGAGTTAACAATATCTGATCTTTCAGGATATTGTAGATACCGCTTTGATTCTTTGCCGAACCGATTTCTCCGGCGAGGAGTAATGTTTTATCATTAGAGTAGATTATCTCGTTCTTTATCAGTGATGACAAAAGATTTATGGCGTGAACCCGGGTTTGTTCCAAATTACATCTATGATTGCTGATCTCTTTAAAAAAGAGCAGAAGTATTTCGCTGATTTTGTTCCAGTTTTTTTGTGTAACTGAAATTAAAATTTCTTCTACAAAAGATTCAACGGAGATACAGGAACACTCGGAACCCTCTTTCTGTAGATCTGGAACTTCCTGCTCCTGTTCCGGATGAACCTGGTTTCCTGTAAGCTCTAATAAGGTTTCCTCTATTTCTGAAATTCCCACTGGTTTTAACAGATAATTTTTTACACCGTATTTTACGGCCTTCTGTGCATATTCGAATTCTCCATATCCGGTTATAATGACAAAGTCTATATGACTATTGATCATCTTGACTTCTCTAATTAGTTCCAGGCCATCCATTTCCGGCATCTTAATGTCTGTAAAAACGATATCAATTTTTTGGGAGTTCAGGATTTCAAGAGCTCTTTTTCCGTTATTGGCAACTGCTGCAATCTCACAATTCCATTGAGACCAAGGGACCAGGCCCTGCATGCCCTTTAAACTGAACGCTTCATCGTCTACAAGAAGAATCTTTACCATTATATTTTTTCCTTTGTATATGGCACAAATAATTCTATATCAGTCCCCAGGTCCTTTTTACTGCTCATCTCAAATTTCCCTCTGATGCCGTAAAGCAATTTCAACCGTTTTTGAAGATTACTCAGACCTATACCGGATTTCTCATCCTTTTTTTTACCGGAATCCAATCCCGGTCCATTATCCCTGATGTGTATTGTCATGCCCTCATCGGTCTCACTTTTATGAATGGAGACTTTTATAAGACACTGGCTCCCCATTTCCTCCAGAGAATATTTAATGGAATTTTCCACAAGGGGTTGAAGTGTAAATCTGGGAATCTTCTCATTGTAAAGTTCATGATCAACGTCTATTGCATATTCAAGACGTTCTTTAAACCGGATTTTCTGGATATAGAAATAATCATTAAGAAGATCCAACTGCTCTTTTACTGTTATTAACGGATCTTCATTATAGAGAGATGTTCTCAACTGCTTACTCAAAGATTTTACCATTGCTGCCATTTCCGGCTGTTTATTCAACTCTGCCATCCAGTATAGAGAATCCAGAGTGTTATAGAGGAAGTGGGGATTCAGCTGATTTGACAATGATTCAAGCTGAGATTGATTCAAAGACAATTGCTGCTTCAGATTTTTATTAACAAGAGTATCAATCTTATTTATCATCTGGTAGAATTCAAAATAGAGTAGTTCTACTTCATCTGATGCATGCCGGGGAAGCTCAATGGGTTTTGCTGATGCAAAGTCCGTTTCGTCAATCAGTTTCATTTCTCTTGATAATTTGATAATGGGAGATGTTATGCGTTTTGATGACCTTACTATCAGAATAGTGAAAAAAATGAATAAAACCAGATATGATATATAGATTGTTCTATTCATCTTATACATATTCTCAAATAATTCTTTAGTTGGTATCAGAAACAGAAATTCCCATTTATTGTCCGGTGTCTTTATTCTTGTTGCAAAATGAGGTTCACCTCCCAGCCACAAGGTCATATAACGCTTTTTATCCATAGCTTCTTTGATTCCATCAGAATCATCTATGAACCTGGAATAGAATAGATCACCATTATAATAAATTGAAGTTTTGAGTTTGTAGTGCTTTATCTGCGGTAGGTTCTCTTCAAGCAGCTTTTCTATATCGATAAAATGAAATAGGGCGGCCTCAGGTTGAACCAGGTAGTTCCCCACAAGATTGATCTTCCTGGACAGAACCAGGTAAGTCGGTTCCGACTTCCATTTTGACCATAGATATTTTCCCTGCAGATCCAGGGTCTCCTGCAGAATGTTTCCCAGAACATAGGCTTCATACTGACTGCCGCTCTTATTATTTGTATCGGCATGATAGATACTTCTTTGGGAATCGACAAGAATTATGTTATTGAGAGGGGAATTGATTAATGTATATAGTGATAAATTTTGCATTAATTCTTCACGTCTTCTGGTTTTTAGATATGTATTCTCTGCTAACAATTCCTGTTTGAGATAGTTCTGAGTCAACTCGTTTGCCATTATTGTGACTGATAATTGTTCAAGGTTGTTAATGCTGTTAGTAAAAGATCCTACCGATGAGAAGAACGTTTCTGACACAGAGTCGTACAGATAACCGCTGAACAGGCGGAAGGAATTAACCTGATAAGAAATTCCGACCAATAGGACCGCAACATAGGATGAGAGAAGGAATAACAGAAAACGGGATCGGATTTTCATTGCCCTATATTATCACGATATTCTCACGAAGCAACTCTTTTTAAGTCCAGTGAAAATTGAGATCAACACCGCCGGAAGCCTTCAGGCGTACAGCCTGCTTTCCTATTTGCTCAGTATAAAACCGGCATTCCGACAGCTTTCATTTTCTCTTCAAGAAAACGCCGGCTTCGATCAAGTTCATCTCCCCTGAGATCTTCAATAATGACATCAATATAGGGTTTATGTTCTGATGCCAGAGTTAACAGATGATCATAATTCAGCAAGCCTTCACCCAAAGGGACAGTCCGGATCTTTCCATCCTCCAGAATAAAGTCTTTGGCATGGATCACAAGAATCCTGTCTCCGAATAAATCAAAGGCTTCTTGTACAAGCTCTCTGGAATTGAGTGCGTTTCTCTCATGAAGAAGATTCACAGGATCAAAAATAACCTGTACATTGCTGGAATCCAGATCATCCAATAGACGTTTCAGCCGTGGCGGTGTTGAAATTGCATAATTGTAAAGGCCTTCTATAGCAATAATTGATCCATGGTTCTGAGCCTCCGGCAGCAATTCTCTGAAAATCTTTAATACTCTCTGATAAGCTTTTTCCCCGTGATTGTCCGGGTGAAATGACATATCTTTATTATAGGAACCCGTCTCGGTTCCTACCAATCGGCAACCGAAATCCGCTGCATAACGCAGGTATTCAGAAAATCGTTCCACATTCGCCCTCAAACAGGGTCCCTCCGGTTCAAGCATATTGAAATAACATCCCATCAACGCAATATGAATGCCGCGGGATTCGAATTCCTGCCTGATTCCTCTGGCCAGAGCCGGTGTTATCTGGCCGGGAGCGTCACCAATTCCCGGGATTCCCCGGTAAGGAACCAGTTGTACTGCGGAAAATCCCCTTGTCTTCATAGCTTCTGCCAGTTTTCCTGCGCACATGGCAGCTATATCATGTCCTCTTGCTCCGATCATGGCTAACTCCAGTTTAAACAGATCATCGATCCTGATCAATTGACCTGTTTCAAAAGATTTATTGGCGGCTATCCCTCGCAGGGACAGAAGGCATTAAGGGAATATGCCCGTGTCATCTTGTTTTTGTACCGCACCAGAACACTCCTGGTATCTTCGATGGAAATCCCCTGAAAGAATACCGAATGGTCCCGGATGTATCCATCCTATCCTCTACATCGGCGTACAGCCCCTGTACTTTTCTCCATCTATCTCTCACTTCTGAATCAGTTCCTTGAGCCATGAGTATAGGCTTCTTCTTAATAATATGGATTTGATCTGTTCCAGAGTGATATTAGTAATATACCTGATTGGGATTAAAAATGGTACATAAAAAGTCTGATGCCCTTAGTATATAAATCCAGAAGCAATATATGATGGACAGACTACATAAGCTCTGAGATATGACACTATACAGCCCTATATGAACTGTAGAATCGGCGCGAATACTTGGAGCGTAAAACGGCAGGACGCCGTTTTAGATTCGAAAGAGGGCCTGGAGAGAGACCGCAGGCCCTTCGGCCCTGAGCAAAAATATCACCACGGCGATTTCATAGCCTTGGTAGGAATAGAATATTGTCGAACAGAAGGCAAATCCTCTCTACCGCATAAAAAAACCCTGAAGTACTAATGTGTTTCAGGGTTTTTTTATGTCCTAAGAAAAAGAGGACTTGAAACACCCTTTGGCCTTTATGAAAAAGCTCCAGAGCACCATTGGAGCTCTGGTAGGACATTGATATCTGAGTTAGGAATGAATGTGGAGAAGTCTCTAATGTGGTATTCTTGCGCCATTCAGTTCCATCGGTGGGACAGATTGGAATTGAACAAGATTTCTATAATACCTACTTTTATATTCGCTTTATTCTCATGTCAATTACTTAAAAAACAAGAAAAAAACTCCGGGGACACTCCCAAGAAAAACTGAAATACTATAAACCGGCAACCACAAATACCTGTGCTCCACTTTTAAAACAGATCGATGCCACAGGGAGTCTACCTCTACACTGGAAATTCCCTTGAACAGCAGAACACTGAAAACCCCAAAAATCATAGTTCCAACTGAAAGTATTCTTTTCAACTGTCCACCTATATATGGCGAATAAATCAATGGTAAAACAATCAGATAGAGAATGAACCAGATTCTTCCGATAACGCGACCATACCAGAGCACAAGAACCGGAAACCTTAGACGATTTTCCACCTTACGTTCTCCTCTCTTTATTAAAACCAGTAATATAAACGCAACAAGGATAATCAGCACTGCTGCCGGAGTAGCAATCAACGCTAAATTCCCGCTAATGGGAAGCAGGAATCCCTGTGACAGAATAACCACTTTATTACCGACATTTCCGATATCGGGATTAAGAACCACCATAAACAAAAGGAATAACACCTCTATAATCTGAAGATCCCTGGTTTCCGGCAGAATTCCATCCGGCAGCATCTCTAATACGATAAAGGCTACCATCATTGATAAAAGAACTATTATACTGCGCCCAAGAAAATAGATTTGGTCTCCTGATGGAATAAGGAACGTGATAGAAACAATAAAAATGAAGCTGAAATAATTGATTGGATAACACAACAGAATCTGCCGTCTGAATGACTTTCGAAACTTCCTTCCCTGCTGTCTATTGTTGATAAATGCATTCTTCGGGATGACCTTGAGAAGTCTCAATAAATGCATTGCCCCACCCAGACATCCCCAGAATGCGGTATAAGAGAGCATCACACAGCTAACCTGAGAAGTATCAATTATAGCTGTGCCTGATGCTAATGATCGTATCAAAAACAAATTAGCAGCAGTTCGAACTACCAGAATAAACAATAGGAAAACCCCGACTACTCCCAGTCTGGGATCTCCATTCAACCTATGTATCCCCCTGAGATGCAGATTCATCGAGATTTTCCGGATTGAAATCAGCTCAGCCACGGTATTTCCGGTGTTACTAGATTATGTGCCTGAATCGTATTGCCATCTTCAGGATTCTGTAAGATCTGTCGATCACGAACTACCCACTTGCGGGTAAATAACGACTCCTCCACTGGAAATGAATGCGATGAGATTACTGAGATTTTCCCCCGGATTCTTATTGCCTCAAGGATTCCGCAAAAAACCCTTACTGAGGAATAATCCAACCCGCTAAATGGTTCGTCAAATAAAAAAAGCTCGGCTTCGCGAATTATTCCCAGTCCAATTCCAAGTCGCTTTTTAAGCCCCAACGATAACTCAGAACCGCGTTTTTCACGATGCCCGCCAAGCTCGAGTATCCCTACTATACGATCAACCCTACTTTGAGTCTCATCCCCAGATAATCCAGAAAGCAAACATTGCAAAGTAAGCTGCTCATCTATCGTTAATAAAGGTATAATCCCACCATCATCTGGTATAAAACTGATCTTGTCTCCTGATACATTTGAAGGCTCTCCGAAAAGGCTAACAGTACCACCTGATTCTGGAATACTTCCTACAATGCAATTCAGCAAAGTGGTTTTCCCACACCCATTTGAACCAGAGAAAGCAACGAGATCTCCAGGGATAGCCTCACATGAGACCTTTTCAAGTATAAAATGTGAGTCCCTCTTCACAGACAGATCTTTAATCTCGAACACAAGACAACTCCCTTTTGAATAAAGTTATACCTATCTAATAATACAAACAAGGTAGTTAGAATCCACTTAAGAACGACAAAGCAACGAGGAAATATCTAAACAGAATGGGAATAAGATAGTTTAATAAGATCCATTGGTAATCCAGCAATCTTGCCACATTCAGTTCAGTGTTGGCATAGGATTCAATTTTCCATTCATTATGGAACTGAAATTGTAATCCCTCCGAAAATTAGATGTTAGCTTAAAAAGAAAGAGAGTGTCAGATAATCAAAAACTGGTTAATTTTGAACAGAATTGCAAAGAATCTATTTCTTCAATAGACCTGTAATTGTCTGAGACACTATCTCCGTTATTTTAATTGCCTGCAGTTTATCCTCTTGATTGACCGCTTCATGAGAAGGATATCGAACCATGACAGAATAATCATTTAAGGGAATAGTTAAATCCCGTAGTAAAGTAATCTCAGTATGATCGCACATTGATATGAGCTCATCCAGATCATGTGTTCTGGGAGGTTTTATATTTTTTGAATACAGATAAGCTTTAAGAAGCTTTTCAACAGATTGTTGACAATGGAAACAAATTATTTCTAAAGGCTCAGGTTGCATTTTAGTAAGAAAAACAGCTGATTCTAGATCCTTTTTACTATATTCAATCCATTCGTCCACAATATCTTGAATATTCATAATTCTCTGGCAGATTCCATTATCTCGGACTCAAGTGTAAGAGGAAATGAGGATCGTTCATCAAATGTTTTTTTGTCATATACTAAAATATCAAGAGGACGTTTAAGAACAGGATAGATTTCCTTTCTTATAGATCTGCTTATTTCTATAGTTCTCATTTGTGGGTTTTCTAGAATAATACAAAGATCAACGTCACTATCAGGTCTTTGAGATTCTTTCGCAAATGAGCCGAATAATAAAATTTTAGCTTGATTGTAATGAGATCTAATTCTTTCTGCTGCTATTAATAAATCCTGCTCATCCATTTCATTACTCCAAAAACATTATAACATAGTTTTAATCTGTTAGTGAATATAATGAAAATTCTGATGTCAATATCGATGCCCTTATTATATAAACCCAGAAGTTTTATATGGAAAATATACCACATACGCTCTGAGATATAGCTCCATTCTGCCCTATATGTACCACAGAAGGACATTTACTAACTTGAGGGGCTGGTGCTCGCATGGGTGTGGAGATTCAAGTCCTCTCTACCGCATAAAAAACCCTGAAGTACTAATAGGAAGTTGAACATAATCGCAATTTTACTCAATACATGGAATATGGTAAACTTTCCAACTATCCGACAGTCTCATGATC
>NZ_JAQIBL010000358.1 GCF_027859075.1 Oceanispirochaeta sp.
AGCCTCCCCAATGTAAATGCAGGTGCTCAGGGGCTCTTTTTTTACAATAAAGACCTTTTAAGACAAGCCGGATTGGACCCTGTAAAAGATGCACCCAGAAACTGGGAAGAGTTTACAGAAATCAGCCGCATACTTGTAGAAAAACTGAATACAGGAGACGAACTGGATGTCATTGCCTGGGATCCCAATCAGATGGCTGGACAACCAGCAGTGATTGTATTCAGTTATGGTGCCGGTTATTCGACTGTTTCTAATGACATGAAAACATCTCAGATAAACACACCCGGTGTTATGAAAACAGCAACAACCTTCGACAGCTACATGGAAGACATTTATGGAAACTATGGTGGATACAGAGGAGTCATGGAATGGAACAGCCGTGTAGCGGGAGCCGATACTGGTGCTGCTCAGGTTCAGGCTTTTATCAATGGTAATCAGGTTTTTTATGTTTCCGGTTCCTGGACAATCGGTCAGGTTAAAAGCGGAAATCCTGATATGGATTTTGGGATACTCCCCCTTCCCGGTGTTGAAAGACAGCATGGTGGAACAGCTAAAAATGGCTGGTCCTATTCCATCAGTAAAGACAGCAAAAACAAGGATGTCGCATGGGATTTCCTGAAGTTCATTACAATTGATCCAGCAGGAAATGGAGAATTCTGTATCGCACAAGGCAGACCAAGCCCTATCAATTCTGTAAATAAAGATACACGTTATCTTACAGAACTGGGTGATGAGATGTGGACAAATTTAGTATCCTCAATGAATACAGATATTGTTCCTGAATCTCTGGATATCAATCAGGATGTTCTGAAACCATGGTTACGTGACATTCCTTCCAGAAGAATAGCTGGAGAATCAATGGATAAAATCATGAATGACATTCATGAGCGATATCAGGATTATCTGAACGACGTCAATAACTAGTATTGTATTCCCGGGATTTAGAACCATCCCGGGAGTCACTCCTACCGACTGAGTTACAAATTTATTTTTCGAAGCAGACGCTTCATTCAATTTCAAGGAATAAAAAATGATATCCAAGAAGCCCGTATCAGCCCTCAGAAAGGGATACACAGGGACAGTGCTGCTCTTTTTGCTACCCTGGCTCTTTTCTCTCATCGTCTTCTGGTATGGACCTATTTTCTATACAGCCGTTCTGAGTCTGATGAAATACCGCCTCATAGGGGGAGGAAATTTCATAGGTTTTGATAATTATGTAAAGATATTTCAGGACAAATATTTCTGGATCGGATTGCAGAATACCTTTGTATTTATACTGATGTTTGTTCCCGCAAACTTGGCATTAGGATTGTTTACTGCCTACCTGCTGAATATGGATATCAAATATAAAGGACTCTGGCGCGCCATCATATATGTACCAGCAGTTCTTCCCGTGGTAGCTGTTCTTGTTCTTGGAAAGTTTATGTTCTACCCCAATGGACTGATCAATAGTGTTATTGAGGTTTTCGGAATCAAAGGGCCATTATGGCTGGCTGATCCCCGATTGATTAAACCGGCATCAGTCATGCTGATGATGTGGCAGTGCGGAACGGCAATGGTCGTTTATCTGGGAGCCCTCCAGGGAGTCCCCAAACAACTCTATGAAGCTGCGGACATTGATGGACTGGGTAAAACCGGACAGTTTATGAGAGTCACAATTCCTATGATCTCTCCCACAATTCTATTTCGGATGGTCATAGACGTCATATTCGGTCTGATGATTTTTGTGCCCGGACTGATCTTACCTGAAGGGAATGTACCAGGGGGACCAGGAACATCCTCCCGATTTTATGCGCTGCATATTTATGAAAAAGCATTCCAGAGATTTAATCTGGGAGAAGCTTCCGCCCTGGCCACAATTCTCATTATTCTCAGCATGATCATTACATATTTCATCATGAGAATGAGTAATAGATATGTACACTACGAGGCATAATGATGACACAAATTAACTTTAAAACGAAGAATCTATTCAAATATATGGTAATGGTCTTTGTCTGTGCCATCTTTTTCTCCCCTTTTGTCTATCTTATATCAACAGCATTAAAGGATCAGAATCAGATCATAACAGCACCGAGAACTATGTTTCCCCTACCGCTCCATTTTGAAAACTTCAGAACTGTCATGCAGAACTATCCCATGGGACGGTATTTTGCCAACACGTTTACAGTTGTTCTATTTGCCATAATCGGAAATATTATAGTCAGTACGCTGACGGGGTATGCCTTGGCAAGAATGGTGTTCAAAGGCCGGGAGCTTCTGTTCAATTTAACTTTGGCCTGTATGTTCATGCCCCTCTTTCTGATCATCATTCCCCGTTTTCTCATTTTTAAGAGCCTAGGAATGATTGGGACATTGCTGCCCCTGATCCTGCCCTCTGCCTTCGGGTCCCCTTTTTGTATCTTTCTGATGCGTCAGTTCTTACGAGGAATTCCCATGAGCCTGAGTGAAGCAGCCCGTATTGATGGTTGCAGTGAGTTTAGGATTTATTCACAAATAATTATGCCACTATCCGGACCGGCTCTGGCAACGATTATTATTTTTACAACCCAATGGCGTTGGAACGAATTCATCGAGCCTCTGATCTATCTACAGAGTGAAAAACTCTACACCATAACCATGGGGCTCTACACGTTCATCTGGATGGCAGCGGAAGAGATCAATACACACCTGGTCATGACATTTGTAATCCTCACTGTTCTGCCCATACTGATGATTTTCGTGGTAGCTCAAAAGTGGTTCGTTGAAGGTATCTCTTCCTCAGGGATTAAAAACTAATGTCCATTTCTGAAAAGGAAAATAAAATGAAAACGATAAAAGAACCTGCCCGGGAAATACCGGTAAAATATGAGACTGATGTTCTGGTCATTGGTGGCGGACCTGCCGGTTTTGCGGCAGCTGTCAGCTGTGGACGCCAGGGTCTCAAGACTCTTCTTATTGAAAAAACCGGAACTATTGGCGGAGTAGCTACTTCCGGCCTGATGAGCCATTGGACCGGAAACACAGAGGGTCCCTTGTATGAGGAACTGTTGAACAGGGCCAGTACGGCCAGCAAGGATGTAAACTACTTCGATGACAAAGTTCTCAAGGCTGAGCAGATCATCGACCCGGAGAATACCAAACTTGTGATGCTGAAAATGCTGATTGAGGCCGGAGTCACATTGAGACTGTACTCCTTTGCGGCCGATGTTCTGATGGATGGAAACCGAGTGACAGGAGCAATCCTGGAAAATAAATCCGGACGTTCCGCCGCACTGGCAAAAATTATCATAGACTGCTCGGGAGACGGAGACATCGCTGCAAAAGCCGGTGTGGATTTCCATATGGGTCGTGAAAGTGACGGCATGATGCAGCCTGTAACAATTATGTTTAAAGTAGCTGGTGTGAATGAAGAGACGGCGGTTTACCCGGGGGAATTCGAAGATGACTTTGATGTTCCTGCGGGAAAACTGCAACAGTTGGGTAGACTCCATCTGAAGGAACCCATCGGGCATGTGTTGATTTATCCAGGTTCCGTTCCCGGGGTTGCAACAGTCAACATGACAAACAGCCAGGGAATAGACGGCACAAAATCCTCAGACCTGACCAGGGCGGAGGTAGAATGCCGCAGCCAGATTCCGGAAATAATTACTTTTCTGAAAAGATTTGTACCAGGGTATGAAAACTGCTATCTTATTGCCACATCCTCGGTGATCGGAGTCAGAGAAACCAGACATTTCAAGGGCCTGTACACCATCACCGAAGAAGATATCGAAGAGGCCAAAGTATTTGATGACTGGATAGTAACCAGAGCCTTTTTTAATTTTGATATTCATGGCATGAGCGGCCCGGGGCTGGACCCGTCAGGAGCGCAGAAAAGCTTTAGGCAAACCGAAAAATATAGTATCCCCCTGGGTTGTTTTATCCCTGAGAAGGTGGACGGATTATTCCTGGCAGGACGCAATATTTCGGGAACTCACAAGGCCCACTCCAATTACAGGGTCATGCCCATCTGTGTGAATATGGGCCAGGGAGTTGCTGCAGCAGCTTCTGTTTGCTTAAAGAATGGCCACCAACCCCGGGAATTAGATTACAAAGATGTGCAAACAATACTAAAAGAACAAGGAGTCCATCCGTAAGGAAGGATCATATAAGAATGAATATCCATATCAATGAAGATACACGCAGTCTCAAAACAATCACTTACACAAAAGATCTTGTCATCGTCGGCGGAGGACTTTCGGGTACTTGCGCTGCAATTACGGCAGCCAGACAAGGCCTGAAAGTAGTTCTGATACAGGACAGACCCGTACTGGGAGGCAACGCGTCTAGCGAAGTCAGACTCTGGGCTCTGGGTGCTACCAGCCAGATGGGCAATAACAATCGCTGGGCCCGGGAAGGGGGAGTGATTGATGAAATCGTTGTAGAAAATCTGCATCGCAATCCTGAAGGAAATCCGGTAATTTTTGATGCGGTTCTCCTGGATAAAGTCTTTGCGGAAAAAAATATCACTCTCCTGCTGGATACCTTTGTCTTTCAGATCGATCAAGACAGAAACAGCAAAAATATAAAAACAGCAACAGCCTACTGCAGCCAGAACGCCACCATGTACAAAGTTGAAGCCCCTCTCTTCTGCGACGCGTCGGGAGACGGAATACTGGGCTATCTCGCGGGTGCAGATTACCGGGTGGGAGCCGAGGGAAAGGATGAGTTTAATGAGCCCCTGGCTCCGGATGACTTCTATGGAGAACTACTGGGTCATACCATCTATTTCTATTCGAAAGACACAGGGGTACCCGTTGATTATGTTGCCCCCGATTTTGCATTGAAAGATATTTCTCAAATCCCCAGGGCTAACAGGATCAAAGCCTCCGATTCAGGATGCTCCTTCTGGTGGCTGGAATACGGCGGACGGATGGATACGGTTCATGAGAGTCAGGACATAAAAAAAGAACTGTGGAAAGTAACCTACGG
>NZ_JAQIBL010000359.1 GCF_027859075.1 Oceanispirochaeta sp.
ACAGCTAGACCACGTCCACACATCCTCTTGTCATCGAGTTTAGACAGCTGTCCGAGTTCCTTATTGCAGGTTCCATTGTGGATTTGAAGTTTTCCTCCACTGAATCTGTGTGGATGGGACCTGTGGATCCTTGTACTATTTCATCGAATTGTGCATTTGATTCTAAAGTATTTTAAAAAGATCCTGATATTCTGTTTGCTATATTTTGTCTGATTTCATTTAATCAATAATTAAATACAAATAAACATTGACAGATCCTCAAAGTCCTGTGAAAATGTATTCAATGTAGCTTATAAATTATAAATTATAAATTATAAGACTAGTCGAATATTGAGAAGGAGTTTGTTTATGAAAAAACGTGTTCTATCGTTAATGCTGGTTGCGGCTGCTCTGTTCAGTCTACTGGTTTCTTGTGGTGGATCTTCTACCGCTGATGCAGGAGAAGTGAAAGAAGCCCCTAAAAAAGTGATCAAATGGAAGATGCAGTCCTGGGCCTCCGCCGGAGACTCTACATATGATGCAGCTGTTAAGCTTGGTAAAATGGTTGAAGCTGCCTCTGATGGTAGACTGATAATCACTCCCTATAATGCAGGGGCTATTATTCCTGCTGGAAAAGAGTTTGACTCTGTATTGTCAGGTACAGTCGAAGCGGTACATGGTGCACCGGCCTGGACTCTTGGTTACTTCCCCGGAGCTATCTTCTACAACAATACTGTTGGTGGACTCACATATAATCAGCAGAGAATGTGGTTAAACTATGAAGGACTTGAACTGGCCCGAAAGAACTATAAACCTCTTGGTGCCCACTATGTCGGACCTCTGACTCCTCATAATGCTGAAGTTTTTATGCACAGCACAAAACCACTGAACTCTGTTGCCGACCTGAAGGGTTTCAAAGCCAGAATGGGTTCTGCTGCACTGAATGAAATCTTTGCCAGAATGGGTGCCGCTCCAGTATTCCTTCCCGGTGGAGAAGTTTATGAAGCTACACAGCGTGGTATTATTGATGGATTTGAGTATGTAACACCCTCTGTCAACTGGGGTATGGGATTTCAGGAAGTGACAGAGTATATGTATCTTTCTCCTTCCAGAGCTCCTACAGATGCACAGGCACTTTTTGTTAACCAGGAAGTCTGGGATGAACTGCCCAGAGACCTTCAGATTATTGTAACAGCTGCAACATTTCAGATTGCTGATGAATACTATACACAAGAGATTGTCAATGATGCTGCAGCTCTTATTGAGTTTGAAAACTATGGAACAAAAATTAAGAAAGTTCCTGCTGACATCGAAGCTCTCCTATTCAAAACAGCGGATGCCTACTATGCAGAGCAGGCTGATTCTGATCCTGCTTACAAAGAGATCTATGATTCTGTCATGGCATGGAAAAAGGTTTGCAGCCAGTTTAATATTCAGTAATTTTTGAGAATATCCCCTCTTGAAAAAGAGGGGATAACTTTTTTCAGGAGAAAAATTTATATGGTAAAAGAAATTATCAAAAAATTTGTAACAGGAATCGATAAAATGAGTGACTTCATGGGACAAGTCGTCAAATATTTGATTCTTGTACTAATATTCGTACTCTGCTTCGAAGTAGTTTCCCGTTATGTTTTTGACAAGCCGACGATCTGGGCGATGGAAACTTCTAAAATGGTTTTCGGAGCTATCGGGTCTTTGTGCTGGGGATATACTCTAAAAATTGGAGGACATGTCAGGGTTGACCTGTTCTACACCATGTTTTCAAAAAAATGGAAAGCCATCGTTGATGTAACACTTACCGCTTTATTTCTATTACCAATAGAACTCATCCTGATTTATACGGGGTATAAGTGGGCGTTTTTTGCACTCAAAGTAAATGAGAGAATGGTAGACAGCAGCTGGTTACCTCCTTCTGCTCCTTTCCGTTTTGTTCTGGCAATCGGGTTTACACTGTTTTTCATTCAGACAATTGCTGAAATTATTAAAGATATCTATTTTCTCATAATGAAAGAAAGCCTCATCGAAGTTGATGATACAAATAAAAAGGAGGTATTAATCTAATGGATATTGTACTAACTCCTGAATTCCTCACTATTGGAATGTTCTCCGTACTTTTTGTAGGTGTCCTCACAGGTTTTCCATTGGCTATCCCTATCGGTGGTGCCGGCCTTTTTTTTGGTTTTATGATGTTTGGCGATGCCTCATTCGATATGATTTATACGAGAGTTTACGCACAGTTGACCAATACTGGTTTTATGGCGGTACCTCTCTTTGTTTTCATGGGAGGAATGCTGGAGCGTTCGGGTATTGCCAGGCGGATGTATGAAAGTCTCTATATCAGCTTTGGACGTTTTAGAGGTGGTCTAGCCATTGTCAGTATCATGATCGGTACTATCATGGCTGCCTGTATCGGTGTTATTGCCGCATCCATCTCCATGCTGGCTATGGTTGCTCTCCCTGTTATGATCAAACGCGGTTATGATAAAGGACTGGCTACAGGATGTATCTGTGCCGGTGGTACCCTGGGTATTCTTATTCCTCCCAGTATTATGCTTATCGTTTATGGTCCCGCGGCCTGGATCTCTGTAGGTAAGTTATTTTCAGCAGCCTTTGGCCCTGGTCTGATGCTCTCGGTATTGTACATGCTCTACATTGCCATCCGAGCCTTCTTTCAGCCCAGTATTGCTCCTGCCATAAGCAAGGAAGAAGTTGGAAATTATACTTTCCTGACAAAGTTAAAGATGCTTGTTACATCCCTGCTTCCTACTTTAATCCTTATTCTGTCGGTATTGGGTGCTATCTATACGGGTATCGCAGCTCCAACTGAAGCCGCTGCTGTGGGAGCCATTATTTCAATTTTCCTCACCATTGCATATCGTCAATTTAGTTTTAAAGCCCTTATGGAAGTCTCCCTGAGTACAATTAAGTTGACCTGTATGGTTCTTTTGATCGCCAGTATGTCGACAGCTTTTGTCAGCGTCTTCCTTTCAGGGGGCGGTGGTGATGTTGTAAAAGACTTTATTCTGGGATTTCCCGGTGGTAAATGGTCTGTTTTTGCCATGATCATGGTCGTTACCTTTGCATTGGGAGCCTTTATTGACTGGGTCGGTATCATCTTTGTTCTTGTTCCGATCCTTTCTCCTATTATTCCCATGTTGGGATTTGATCCCCTCTGGTTTGCCATGATGATTATAGTCAACCTGCAGATGTCATTTTTGACACCTCCCTTTGCTTATGCCATGTTCTTTTTGAAAGGAGCGGCAGATCCGGAACTGGGTATTGAAACAAAAGATATAATCAGGGGCATGTTACCCTTTGTCGGAATTGTGGCCCTGGGCCTGGTCCTTATGATCATCTTCCCGCAAATTGTGCTATGGCTTCCCAGTAAAATGTAGCGAGGTAGTATGAGTATTGAATATATTGAAACAGAAAATGCTCCCGCTGCATTTGGACCTTTTGTTCAGGGAGTCCGGTTTGAGAACCTGGTCATTACTTCGGGAGCCTTGCCTTTACATCCCTCAAATGGGGAATTCATTGGCGGGGATATCAAAGAACAGACCAGACAGACCCTGGATAATCTATCTGCAGTACTTGAAGCGGCAGGTTCTTCACTGAAAAAAGTTCTGCTGATTACTGTCTATATGACGGATATGGATAGGTTCTCCGAAATGAACGAGGTATATGCCAGCTATTTTCCTGGACGCTGTCCTGCAAGGGCTGCCGTGGGCATTAGTGCTCTGGCTAAAAATGCCCAGATTGAAATGCAGGCTATTGCTGCCCGCTGAGGAGGTATTCTTTCCGATTGGAGTTTAAAGTATATGGCTGATAGACATTTGAGTTTGAACGAGGTGGCCTATCAAGCCATCAGAGAAAAAATTATTCAGGGTGAATTTAATCCGGGTTGCAGAATCCGGGAGGATCATCTTGCAGATGAAATCTCTATGAGCAGAACTCCAGTTCGGGAAGCTATTAACCGTTTAGTCTCTGATGGATTGATTATCAATAAAGCCCGTAAAGGACTGTATCTGATAGATCCAAGCAGGGAAGAATTTGAGAGTTATCTGGATATCCGGATAGCTCTTGAAAAACTTTCTGTTGAACAGTGTATTGATCGAATAGAGGAAGAGGGGCTGATGAGAATTTCAGAGGCCCTTGATGAATTCGGTTTTAGAATGAAGAATAAAAAGTATGATCTCTGTAATCAGCTGGATGGTGAATTCCATCTTCTGATTGCAGAGATTTCCGAGAATAAAAAACTTTATACCATACTCGATGAGCTCTCTTCTTTTTTTCTACAGACTCGAAGTCTGGAAAAGAAAGAAAATCCCGATGTTAAGAACATTAAGACTCTCAGGGAACATCGGATTATCTATGAAGCCATCCGGAATAAAGACAAAGTGATTGCCAAAGAGGCTCTTTTTAAAAATATAGATACAATGAGAGATAACCTTCACCTTCAGTGATTCCCCCGAATAATACAATTCTGCATCCATTCTATTGAAATGGCAAATCTCCCGGTATTACTTTCGAACCTTACTTGATCTCATATTTGAAAAAAAACCGGATTGAAAACTTCAATCCGGCTCTAAATCTATTTATTTAACAGCAAGCCGATCTACTGTAAGGATCCAAGCAGTTCTTTCATCCTCTGTTCTTTTTCTTCGGTAAACCTCTGAATCCCTTTGAAAATCCATTCGGGAGACAGCCTTGCTTCATCCATTATTTCAGCTAAGGTTCCACCGGTTCTCCAGTTGTTATCCCAATCCGGGGAGATGGCGTATTGTTCTGAAATATAATTGAAGGTGAATTCGGGCATCAGTTTTTTACCTGAAGTAGTTATGATTGTTGAGTTCATCCTGTCTCTCTTCCCGACAATGACAGATTTATATTCATCACTCTGGAGTGCAAAGAGTTGAGGACTCGATACATATACCAGCTTTACATACAAGCCAGCCTTTTCGATCATCGGCAGAGCTTTGACTGTATTGGCCATGGCGGATGTGCCCTGTATGTAAAAGGTTCCTTCTTCAGGTTTTCCCTCTTCAAAGGCCCGGACAATATAGGCTCCCTTTGCCGCATCCAGGTGAGAGGCCATTTTAAGTGAGTTCCTGTCTGGAATCTCGACGTTTGGTCGTGTCAGATGAAGAACAATGATAGATGGTTTTTTCAATTTAAGAGCTGCCGCCAGTACGACGGGTACTTCATTGTACTCCCAGGGGTACAGGTTTATCACGCTTCCTTCAGGAAAGAGCTGGGTCACACCCGGTGCAAAGACTCCAAAGTGTGTTCTGCTGTCATCAGCGGTTTCCGGTCCTGAATGGCTGGCAACATAAATGACTTTTCCCAGCTGAAGATCGCAGTCCTGATCCATCTGGCTGTACAGTCTGAGCATTCCATACACGAGGTATGAGAAGCTTCCGTAGGTCGAAGTCGCCCCCCAGAAACCGTCAAAGTCCTCTACGGGATTATCGCTGAAATTGACTGAGGCCATTCCTGCCATAATTCCGGCATTTGCAAATTCTGTGATGGATTGGGTCAGCAAGGCTCCATTTTCGGTCCCGGATCGTCCATACCAACCATAACCTTCAAAACCATTTTTACCCTGAGCAAATCCCGAGATATTGGTAGATCCGGCCAGGTCGGCTGAACTGGCTATAAAGAGGGGTCGTCCGTATTCCTGTGCTCCGAAAGAGTTGATCCAGGCTCCCCAATCTCCCAGTGCGGCCCTATTCGCTTTCATTTCACCGGGGGCCGCTGTGAGTTCACTGGGATAATTATTGTAATCATAGATTCTTTCGTCTTTGAAGGGATTGCCTTTTTTTCCAAGTTTAAAGCCTTCTATCTCATCGGGGACGCTATCCCCGATTGTGACGAGTCTGTCTGCAATAAAATCAACAAGTTCCTGATCGGATTTCAGCGTCTCTGCTATGACCTTCAGATTCTGTGTAAATTCATTTCTTAATTCAGTTTCATCTTCAGGAGCTTCTCCGCCGTAGTTTACAAATTCTACACCGTACTTTTCACAGAACTCTTTTTTGGTTTCCCAGAATACTTTCCCGTTTAAAGGGTGGGGGGCGCCATGGGATGAATTATCATATTTGAGGTATCCCCGGCCTTTTCTTGTTTTAAACCAGAGGACTCCAGGCTGTTTCTCTTTGTTCTCAAGATTGATCAGGGTCTGCATATTTTTCTGGAGGCTTCCCCAGTCACTGCCGTCTTCGGTCCCGCACACCTTCCATCCATGCCCTTTGAACCAATCCTCGGGTGTTCCATAGACCTTTGTACTGGTGGGGTTGTCATCGATACCGTAGTCGTTCCAGTCTACGAGAAAATACAGATTGTCCAGTGACAGACCCCAGGCGGAATTTGCAATTTCATGGGTGACTCCGGGAGTTAAACCGCCTTCCCCTTCCAGTAGAAAAACTTTAACCCCTTCAGCACCGGCTCTTTTCAAAGCCAGAGCTGCCCCGGCTGCCGCCGCAGACCCATGCCCGGAGGGGCCTGTGTTGAATTTCAGAAAAAGCGTTTTTCCTTCCATTTCGGCATGGCCCGACAGGCCTCCTTTCCGGCGGAAGTCTGCCAGATCTTCCCAATACAATGCCCATTCCTTTTCATTGTGAATTTTGTACTGTGGGTCTCCGGTCTGCTGGTATTTTATTCTCAAAGCTTCATTCAATACGGCAAATGTGGCATAGATCAGAGGGATTGTATGTCCTGCACCCAGGATGAATCTGTCACTAAATTTTTTATGGGGATTTCTAATATCCCATCGCATGGAATCGCCTAATAGAAGGGTCAGCAAGGCATGTACCTTCGATCGGGAACCTCCGGGGTGCCCGCTCTGTCTGTAGTTGATGATCAGGTCGATATTCTGATCTATTAGATCTTTTGTTTTCTCTAAGTAAGAATAATTCATTTTTTCTCCTTGAATTACCGGAGCTGTGTTATAGCTTCGGTGCATTAGTTGCCCAAGGCCAAAGCGCCTTAAAGGGGAGTGCAAGATTGAGTTTTCCCATCTGAATTCTGCTGCAAAAGTTGCTCTTATATAGAATAAAGGGCATATTGTTTTCTGTCAATATTATAAATAATAAATAATAAATTATAAATTATAATAAAATGTGCTATTATATAGATCCCATTTGAATTCTGGATAAAAAAATGTAAGGAGTATTTCCGTGAATAAGAATATGAGGAGCTATATCGCTCCCGGGATCATTCATTTTATGGCTTTCCCTGAAACCATTAAGGGTGACGGACCGATCGTAGAATCTGTCTTGAAAATAGCCGAAGATGATTATTTTGATTTTATAGAAATGGCATGGATCAAAGACAATGTCCAAAGGAACGAGGTTAAATCGATCCTTGATACTGCCGGAATGGGCATTGGTTATGCCGCGCAACCCAGAACTCTCTTAACCGGTTTAAATCTTAACCATCTTGATAACCATGAAAGGGCAAAGGCCGTGGCGACAATCAAGGAAGGAATTGATGAAGCTTATGAATTAGGGGCCAAAGGTCTTGGATTCTTAAGCGGAAAGTGGTCAGAAGAGAGTAAGGACGAAGCTTTTGAGGCTCTTGTAGAATCTACAGGGGAAATCTGCCGATATGCCGCAGGCAAGGGAGATCTAAAGATACACCTTGAAATATTTGACTCAGAGATTGATAAATGCAGCCTCATCGGTCCTGTATCCCTGGCAAAAAAGTTTGCTGCTCTCCTCTGTCGGGATTATGATAACTTTGGCCTGTTACCCGACTTGAGCCACCTTCCCCTTTTAAAAGAATCGGCGAAAGAATCACTTGTTCCCATTGCAGACTATATCAGCCATACCCATATTGGAAACTGTGTTATGAAGGATCCCACTATGCCCGCCTATGGTGATCAGCATCCTCGTTTCGGCTTTCCCGGGAGTGAGAATGGAGTTGAGGAATTGGCAGAATATCTTAGAGTCCTGATTGATATCGGCTATTTGGTAGAAGGGGCTCCCAAGCCTGTCAGCTTTGAAGTGAAACCCTTTGAACATGAGTCCTCGGCTCTGGTTATAGCCAATGCAAAGAGGGCTTTGAACGCGGCTTGGGTCGTATTGTAATACTCCTCTTTGTCGATTGGATAGGCAATGTTCAATAATAGAAATCTTCTCCCGAATCCTTTGCGGGAGGAGGTCCTTCATAAAATAGTAATATTTATCAAGAGTTCTATTCTGCATCCATATAACCATTTACTTTAAGATTGAATTGGTTATATT
>NZ_JAQIBL010000360.1 GCF_027859075.1 Oceanispirochaeta sp.
GCTGTATCTGGACTTCCATCAGCATTCCCGGCAGAAGTCTCTGATTCTGATTCAACAGACTGGCTCTGACCTGATAGGTCCGGTTATTTTCAGGAACCACTTTGTGCCCCGTGATAACCCCCTCAATACCATACTGAACAGCCGAGGGGGTTTTTGCTTTAACAAGCGCCCCTCTTTCTATACGGGTAATAATATTTTCAGGGACTTCAATCGTCAAAAGAACCTTTTCCAGGTTGACGATTTCCACAAAGTCCGAGGAATTGACGGATTCGCCCTCTGAAAAACTCAATTGCGACACATAGCCTCTACCAGGACTGATCCCTAATCGACCTCGATAGTTCTCCTGGAGTCCCTCCAGCTCTGTCTCCCGGGATATTCTCACTTTGTCCATTGCAAGTTGAGCCTCTGTCACAGTCTGGCGGGCTTTATCCAATTCCTGTCTCGTGACAAGATCCCGGTCATAAAAGGTTTGTATTCTTTCCCATTCTTTTGCCGCTTCATCCAGCCGTACTTGAACCAGAGTCAGTTCTGTTTCCCATTTGCTTTCTGTCAATTCAATATCTCTGAGCCATTCACTGCTGTCCATCGAGAAGAGAAGATCTCCCGGCTCAACAAAATCTCCCTCAGTAACAAAGACTCGAGCTGCGATTCCTGCAGCTGCGGGTACAATTTTTTTGATTTCCCCGGCGTCAACATCTCCCAGTCCGTAATAATAGACTTCCATTGTCGCTCTGCTTAAGGGTGCGGTAACCACAGAAATGGTCTTATTTCCCGGTGAAGATTTAGCAGTAGGAGTGCTTTCCGGGGCAGCCGCACTATCAGAAACAGAGGTTTCGCCTTCTGATGCAAGAGAGGTCAGATAGTTGTTCCAGGAATCCTGTTTTTTTTCCTCTGTAAAAGTCTCCCATTTTTCCTGAGAGGCCTGACTGCCGGGAGGAGGAACCTTCAAATCAGGTTTTATCTCAGCAGATGGAACTGTGTCCGAACCGGAAGAACCTGTCTTTACTATTTCTTCCGCAGGAACACATCCGAACAGTATTAGACCTGTTGTTAATACTGTGAAAAACAGGGTCATTTTAGAAAATGATCTGATACTCATCTATTTTCCCTCCAATTGATCAATAAAGATCGGGATTCTTTTCTGTATTTTGTTTTTAAAGCTGTCTATGGTATAAAAAGTCAGCGGCAATATGAGCAATGTTAACAGGGTGGATGCCAGCAGACCTGATATGAGGGAGATACTCAGTTGTGCAAAATTGGCATCTTTAAATGCCAGGGGGAGCATTCCTCCTATAGTGGTAAGGCTTGTAGCAAGAACCGGAGCGAAACGTGACCGTCCCGCTTCGACCAGAGCCGGAATCAAATCAAAGCCCTGTTTTCTCAGCCGCCCTAAGGAGTCGACAAGGACGATGGCATCATTGACAACAATTCCCACAAGAGCGATGACTCCCATAAAGGCATATAATCCAAAATTATTCCCTGTTAGAATCAGTCCGGCAAATACACCGATAATGGACATTGGTACGGAAAGCATAATAACCAGTGACTGACTGAAAGAGTTAAACTGGAGAGCCAGAATAAGAAACACGACAATGAGCGCTGCCAGAAAATTGTAAAACATGCTTCCCAGAGAGTCATTTAGATCAGCCGCTTCACCAGCCCAGGCATAGTCTGTTCCCTCCGGTAGAGGAAGAGCCTTGGCCCGGATATTTTCAAAGCCTTCCACAACCTCTCTTATATTCGCATCAGGCAGCATCTGAGCCATCACAGTAACAGTCCTTAACGACTGACTGTGTCTTATCGTACCATATCCCTGGGTCGTAATCAGGTCTGATACATGGGTAATAGGAAGGACATCACCATTTTTCAGGGTTATTAAAATCTTTTGCAGATCATCTACCGAATTTCTCAGAGAGGGGTCAACGCCAAGCCGGATTTCCAGCTCTCCTTCTTTCCCCAGAAGAGTTCCTGCACTCTGACCTTCCAGATAGGAACGAACCTGAATTCCCAGCATGGTTGCATCCACTCCAGCGGCAGAGGCAAATAACTCTTTAGGCAGAATTTGTAATTCCGGAAAACCCTTTTCCCAATCACTTAAGACACCCCTTACGCCGTCGACTTCCACAAGCTCATTAGAAATCCTTTCTGAAACCCGCCGCAGTTCTTCCAGGTCCTCTCCATGGACTTTTATCTGAACCGGACTGTTGGCTGTTTTTCCTCCTGCCTGAGTTCCGACTGTAATTCTTGCTCCAGGGATGGAGGAGAGCATTCCCATAAGCTCAGGAATTTTCTTCTGTGTTGTCCAGCTTCTTTCTCCGGGAGGAAGCAGATTCATAACCACCTGGGCATCCCTGCTTGAAGTCAGTCCCACTTCACTATAAAGACTGGCTATGCCATCCAATCCCATGAGCTTCTGTTCCACCATTCTCGTTATCCTGTCAGTATTCTCATATGTACTAAATTCCGGAGCCGTTATGACGGCATAAAGAGCGGTTTCATCTTTTATGGGAAAAAGTTCTATTTTCAAAAATCCCGATCCGATTCCCCAAAAGACAAGACCTAAAAGAACAACCATGACGCCAGGCAGCAGAACTCTGTATAAACGATGACTGAGGAGAATCTCCAGAAGGGATTTGTAGCCATCGGCCAGCCGGTCAAAAACATTCACATTTTTATATCGCGACAATGTTCTGACCATCATGAAAATCAGCATAATCAGAGTCATAACATAGGTAAGAGTGCCGGGACGCCGGTCTACCAGAAAAGCCAGACTGAAGAGGCCGGAGACGAGGAGCCCGATGAAAATTTCCCGTTTCCAGGAGAAGCCTTCCTCTGGAATCTCATCATCTGTCACTTTCCTGTCCGGTTTAAGCCAGCGGGCACTAACCGCTGGCGTCAGGGTCAGGGCAACCAGCAGAGAGGAAGCAATAATGAAAATGACTGTCATAGGTATAACGCTGATGATCATACCGACACGTCCCTCCATCAGCGCGAGGGGAATAAAAGCGGCCATTGTGGTCAGAGTCGCAGTAAAGATGGAGGGTGCCACCTCCCGGGAAGCATCCTTGACAGCTGCCGTTCTTGATTTCCCCTGCTTTCGATGCTCCACAACACTTTCAACAATGACAATTCCGTTATCAACAAGAAGGCCTAATGCGACGATCATGGCCAGAAGGGTCATAGTGTTGAAAGTCATTCCGGCAAGATTCATGGCTGCAAAACTGAGGAACATGGAGAAAGGGATAATCAGACTGGTAATCAGTGCTTCACGGATACCCAGGAAAAGGTAAAGGACAAGCACGACAATAAGAAGGCCTGAAAAAGCATTCTCCAGCACATCTGCCAGGTCCTGTCTTACTGTTTCTGCATCATCCTGAATAACCTGAATATCGATCCCGTCTAAAATACCAGATGATTTCAGTTCCTCCAGTTGAACAGACACGGCTTCACTCGGCCCGACTATATCAGTCCCTCCGTCACGGTAGAGGGACAAGGTGACAGAAGGCAGCATTTTAACATTGTCTGTACCGAGACCGACGGCTCTCCGTGATAGAGACCCATTAGGAACAGGCTGAACTTCTACCTTGGCCAGATCTTTCAGAAAACGGTTTCCCCCCCCGGGAAGGGGTATTTGAATACGGCTTATCTGATCGACTGATCCGTAAGCTCCCAGGACTCGGACAAAGTACTGCATACCATCGAGTTCTGTTTCTCCTGCAGGTGTATCTTTATGATTGAGTTTTACCGCCTGGAGAATATCATCAGAGGAGAGGCCGTATTCCGCAAGCTTCGAAGGGTAATATTGTATCTGTATCTCTTCCGTATAGAGACCTGATACGCCCAGATCCCGGACTCCTTCCAGAGCGAGAAGGCGACGTTCTAGAAGAGATGCCGCATCTCTTAAAGCTCCCGGGTTCACATCACCACTGAGGCTGAGGACAAGAAAAGCCCTATTGGCAGTTGTAGAAACCCGCACTAATGGTGTTTCCACTTCCTCAGGGAGGTCCTTGAGCACCGAATCAATCGCCTTTGTTACAGCACTATAATTCTCATCACGATCACTTTCCGGGTAAAAATCCAGCTGAATTTCACTTCTGCCTGCTAAAGATGTGGATGAAATAAATTCAAGATCGAGAATTCCCTGCAGAACAGCTTCCAGTTTATTTGTCACAAGTTCTTCCACATCCCTGGGACTGGCTCCGGGATAATTGATTGTAACTTTTATCATGGGAAATACAACTTCCGGTTTAGATTCTCTAGGCAATTCATTAAATATTCCCAGCCCTAAAACCCTTACCATCATCATTCCGAGATAAATGATGCGGTATTTATCTACACTTATTGCTGAAATCTTTCCCAGGAATCCTGTATTCTCTTTCATTTTGAGTAGCTCCTTTGAAAAACTTAATTCTTATTCCCACAGAAAACATGTAAATATATAATTCTTTA
>NZ_JAQIBL010000361.1 GCF_027859075.1 Oceanispirochaeta sp.
GAGATACAGTCCAGGGGAATCTGCAGGTCTTCCTGCAAGGAGGCTCGGATCTGTTCCCGGAAGGGTCCTAGTTTCGGTTGTTCCAGGATGACCGTACAGTCTATATTGCCTGGACGATAACCGGCAGCGGTCACTCTTCCCAGGGTCTCTCGTAACAATTTTCTGCTTGAAACATCCTTCCATTCGGGATCTGAGGGGGGGTAGTGTGTTCCTATATCTCCCTGGGCAATAGCCCCCAGCAGAGCATCGATCAGGGCATGGAGAAGTACATCACCGTCGGAGTGGGCGTCTTCTCCCCAGTCCGACGGGATGGTGACACCAGCCAGAATGAGAGGCCTGTTTTTGACCAGACGGTGTATGTCATAACCCAGTCCTATCTTCATTTAACCTTCAGGTCTTCCGGATAGGTGATTTTTGTATTTTCCGGGTCACCTTCCACCGTGTGGGAAGGACCGATGTAGGAGGACCAGATTTCAGAGTCGTCAATAAAGACCTTCTTATCAATCCTTGCCTTTTCATGGGCTTCCAGTATTTCCGGATAGGAGAAACCCTGAGGTGTCTGAGCACTGACTGTGGAGCTTCTCACAAGATGCTGTACAATATCCCCCAGAGGATTCAGAATCTTCATCGCACTGATGGACCCCGTCACAGGAGTGCTGTTCCCTCTTTGTATGGTTCCTTCCAGAACACGATCAATCAGTTTTTCACTGATATGAGGACGGGCTCCGTCATGGATCAGGACCAGATCGCTCTTCAAATCTTTCAGTGTTACAAGGGCGTTATACACAGAGGACTGGCGGCTGTCTCCCCCCTGAATATAGCTGATGGGGAAATTGATCCTGTGGAGGGCTTTTTCCATCTCCTCTTTCTTTCCTTCCGGATAGGTCACACAGATATGATCAAACTGCTCAGAGAGAACAAAAGGAAGAACTGCCCTTTCCAGAACTGTTCTTCCTTTAATCAATTTCAGCTCTTTTTTACCCTTGCCTTTCATCCGGCTGCTGGAGCCTGCGGCGGTAATGATTACGGCTTTTATCATATTATTCTGATTCTAGTTTGCTGAAAACCAGCTGCTCCACATCATCCTTGGATTTACCGATAGAAAATGAAATTTCATCGATGAGAAGTTTCAACGCACTGTCGTAGAGTTTTCTTTCAAGGATAGGAAGCTCCTTGATTTTACTTCTGTGATACAACGTGGTTACAACCGTGGCGATATCTGTAACATCTCCCTTCTTGAGGAGATCCACATTCATCTGATAACGCAACTTCCAGTCTGTAGGAACAGGTTCATACTCTTTTGTGATAATTTCCAGAGCTTTTTTTGATTCTGCAGGAGATACAATGGCCCGGAGTCCAAGCTCAACTGCTTTATCCACGGGGACCATTACAGTCATGTCAGACACTTCAAGATAGATCTCATAATAGAGGATCGTTTTGCCCTTGAATTCTTTTTCTTCTATGTTCTCTACCCGGCCTACACCCTGGGTGGGATAAACAACTTGCTGTTTGGCTTTGAATAGAGTCTTCAGGTTTTTTTCCATAGCCGACAGTATACCCTGCCGCGGTTTTCTAAGTAAACCACAGCAGGGGTTTTGGAAGGCATAAAAACCTGAAATTTAATGGAAAATCAGACGCTATAGGTGGATGCAGCCACTCCGCCGCCCTCTCCGGTCCAGTCTGTATGGAAGAACTCTCCTTCAGGCTTGTCCAGACGCTCATAGCTATGGGCTCCAAAGTAGTCTCTTTGGGCCTGCAGAAGGGATGCCGGGAGGCGGGCACTTCTGTAGCCGTCAAAGAAAGCCAGGGCCGAAGACATGGCCGGCAGGGGGACGCCCCAATTGACGGCCTGAATGACAACTCGCCTCCAGGCGGCCTGGCTGTTTTCGATGATTTCTGTAAAATAGGGTGCCTGGAGCAGGTTTTCCAACTCCTGCTTGTCGTCAAATGCTGTTTTTATATCTCCCAGAAAGGTGCTTCGGATGATGCATCCTCCTCTCCACATCAGGGCAATGGCTCCATAATTCAAATTCCAGCCGAATTCTGCCGCAGCCTGCCTCAGGAGCATGAAACCCTGGGCATAGGAAATCAGTTTTGATGCCAGGAGAGCTTGTTCCAGATCTTTTAAGAAGGCTTTCTGATCGGACACTGCCTCCTTGGGGGGGGCTTCATAGACTTTTGATGCCTTGACCCTTTCCTCCTTGAGAGAGGAAAGACAGCGGCTGAATACAGCTTCTGCAATCAGAGTGAGGGGTATTCCCGCATCCAGTGCGGCAATTCCGGTCCATTTTCCCGTTCCCTTCTGACCGGCACTGTCTTTTATTTTTTCCACCAGGGGCGCTCCGTCTGTATCTTTATAGGCCAGGATATCACCTGTTATCTCGATCAGGTAACTGTCCAGGGCCCCATTGTTCCAGCCTTTGAAGATGCTACTCATTTCATCATGATTCAGGCCCAAACCCTCAACCATCAGCTGATAGGCTTCACCAATAAGCTGCATGTCACCGTATTCAATACCGTTATGCACCATTTTGACATAATGGCCTGCCCCTTCTTCTCCCACCCAGTCGCAGCAGGGGTCTCCCTCTACCTTGGCTGAGATGGACTGGAGTATGTCCTTGATATGAGGCCATGCCTCAGGATTTCCTCCCGGCATAAGAGAGGGCCCTCTTCTGGCACCCTCTTCTCCTCCCGACACACCGCTGCCGACGAATAGAATTCCCTGGACAGCCAGTTCATTCATACGCCGGGTGGTGTCGGGGTAATGGGAATTTCCGCCGTCGATGATGATGTCTCCCTTCTCCAGAAAGGGGAGGAGCTGTTCGATTACACTGTCTACGACGGCACCTGCTTTGACCATGATCATGACCTTGCGGGGACGTTTGAGGGTGGAACACAGCTCTTCCAGGCTTTTCATTCCCAGGATGGTCTCCCGTCCGGCGGCATTCCCGGCGAGGAAATCTTTGGTCACCTGTCCTGTTCTGTTGTATACGGCCACTGTAAAGCCGTGGTCATTCATGTTGAGTACCAGGTTTTGCCCCATTACGGCCAGTCCGATCAATCCGATATCCGCTTTCATTTTATCCTCCAGAAGTCTTTTTTATTTATATATATGGTCGAGCCTGTTCAGTCCGAGTCTTCCAGTTCATTCAGCCATATTTCAGGGTCACTGTCGCTGGGCATCCGCCAATCTCCCCGGGGAGAGAGGGCGATGGTTCCCACTTTTGGACCGTCGGGCAGGCAGGAACGCTTGAACTGCTGGCTGAAGAAACGGCCGATAAATTTTTTCAGCCAGCCCTTGATAACAGATTTCTCATATTGTCCATCAAAGGCTATCTGGGCCAGATACAGCGTCTTGGACGGTCCGAATCCACAGCGGACAAATTGATAGAGGAAGAAGTCATGAAGTTCGTAGGGTCCGATGACATCCTCTGTCTTCTGGGCAATTTTGCCCTGTTTGTCAGGAGGCAGAAGTTCGGGACTGATGGGAGTATCAATGATGTCGTAGAGTATCCCGGCCGCCTTTTTATTGTCCATCTGGTCGGCCACAAACTGGACCAGGTAGCGGACCAGGGTTTTGGGAACTCCCGTATTGACGGCGTACATGGACATGTGGTCACCGTTGTAGGTGCACCATCCCAGAGCCAGTTCGGAGAGATCCCCCGTGCCGATGACAATGCCTCCCAGCATGTTCGCCTTGTTCATGAGGTGCATCGTTCTCTGCCGGGCCTGAACGTTTTCATAGGTCACATCGGAAGGTTCCCCATGATGATTCAGATCCTCCAACTGACGGGTGCAGATATCCTGGATATCCAGGACTTCCAGAGGAATGTTCATTTCTTCACACAGGATCTGTGCATTGCTTTTTGTCCGATTGGTTGTTCCGAAGCCGGGCATGGTAAAGCACTGAAGACCCTCCTGTGGAAGGTCAATCCTCTTGAAGGCTTCCCGGGTTACAAGCAGGGCCAGGGTGGAATCCAGTCCGCCGGACAGCCCGAGAACGGCGGCTTTACAGCCGATATGCTTCAGCCGGGCCGCCAGGGCTGTGCTCTGAATGGAAAAAATTTCCCGGCAGCGTACTTCTCTGTCTTCTTCTGAGGAGGGGACAAAGGGGTGGGGATCAACCCTGCGGCGCAGGTCTTTACTGCCAGAGAGGGAGACGATGGAACTGCCACCCTGATAGCCGATGGTCCGGCAGTCGGAGGCTTCCAATTCCATGGCCTGGGAATAGGAGGGAGAGCTGATCCTCTGATGTTCCAGGAACTCCAGGTCCGTATCGCTGCAGATCCAGCTGCTCTCCGTCTGAAAGCGTTCTCCCTCCTTCAGGAGCTTTCCATTTTCATAGATAAGAGTATGGCCGCCATAGACCGTATCTGTCGTAGATTCTCCCGGTCCGGCCGAGGCATAGGCATAGGTTCCTATACAGCGGGCGGATTGCTGGGATGTGACCTGTTTGCGGTAGTCTGCCTTTCCGACCAGCTCATTGCTGGCAGAGGGGTTGGCGATGATAAGGGCTCCAGCCAGGGACAGCGCCGTGCTGGGAGGCAGGGGAGACCACAGGTCTTCACAGATTTCTATACCGAAACGCATGAGAGGATTGAGTTCATCCTGAAAGATCAGATCCGTACCAAAGGGTATTTCTCCCTGACTCAGGGATATAAATTCTTCCCTGCTGCTCCGGCCCGAGCTGAACCAGCGCTGTTCATAGAATTCATTGCTGTTGGGCAGATACGTTTTGGGAACGATTCCCAGGACCCGGCCTCTCGATAAAATAGCCGCACAGTTGTAAAGGCCACTGTTGATAAGTAGGGGAAGACCGGTAATCACCGGGAAATCCAGGTGGAGAGTTTCTTCCGCCAGTGACATGAGGGCCTTTCTGCTACTCTGTAGAAGGCTGTTCTGGCGGAACAGGTCTCCGCAACTGTATCCGCTCAAAGACAATTCCGGAAGGAGGAGAAGGTCTGGCAACTCTTTTTTCGCCCCGTGAATCAACTCTATGATGGCTCGGAGGTTTTTCTCTACTGCGGCCGGTTTGACCGACGGGACGGCGGCACAAATACGGGCAAACCCATGTTTTTTCACTATATTCTCCTCATCTGTGAATTTAGCTCTCCTGCGACCCTCTGTCAACAGAAAGGGGATTTTGGAAATCATAGAAGCCTACAATATTGTATAATGCCCGGGTTTTCATATTTTTCTGTAGACCCTTAGCGGCAGTGATTCATTCAATCTGTGAATGAGACTCCTTTAAGTCCTTATCTGAAATAGATCTAAGTCCTCATAAATCCCGCATTCTTCATCTGGCATAAAAATTGCGTATATGTTTACAGAATGGGGCAGAGAATCCCGGCCCAATTCAACAAGGGCTGCCTGATTCAAATTGAATATGAACCTTGTCGGAATGAGAGGCTCTGAGGGTGGTTTAACCCTCATCAAAGGTCTATAATCCCGGCGAGGTTGTATGAAATATCGAAGCCCTTCCGTCCAACAGCCGGTGGTTCTGAAGACTCTGATCTTCCTGCCGCTCATACTGATTCTTTTCATATATGCTGCCAGCGCCATCCATTCTCTCCATAAGATTCGCACTCTTGATCTCATATTTGATTCTCTTTTGACGGGGATTCCTCTTTCCGTCAAAGAGGAGGCTTTCCTTCATTCTCTCAGTTTTTCTGATCTTCCCGAGTATCTTGAATCCTGGTCTCCCTCCCGGCGGGATGCGGTCCATCTGATCCTGGGGTATCGGGGCATCACTCCGGCCGCAGAGGGGAGGGTGAGTCCCATGACTCCTGCTCCTTTTAATGAGCTGGGGGCAGATGGATTCCTGATTGCCGAGGCGGAAGCGCTTGTGAATCAGGATGACCCTGAGGCTGCAGAAAAACTTCTCAGGGAGTATTGGCTGCTCCATTATGAAAGCAGTGAGAACCTTCCCGAACCTGAGATTTTCGACCAGACCAGGACTGTGATTCTGAAGACGAATACTGCGGATTTCTGGATTGAATTCCTTTCAGGATGGTCTGGTTTCCTTTCTTCAGGATTTGAGTCGGCCTTTTTACTGGCCTCCTGTTATGAAAAAACAGCATCCTGGGAGGATGCGCTTTTCTGGTATGACCAGGCGGGTCTCCGATCTGACCATTGGCAGAAGTTGAGACGGACAAGGTGGTACAGGATGAGGATTCTTATCCGCCAGTTTCCCGAAAGGCTGCCGGATTTTCTCGATTCTGTGGGTGTTCTCAGGGATGATAATTATTTTGATGACATCCTGGATGAGTTTTTCAGTGTTCTGGTAAGACAACGTCGCTGGAAGGAGTTTGCTCGCATCCTGCCGTATCTGCAGAAGGCGGGATTGACCGGTCCGGCCTCTCAGGGATTGTTCCTTTTGGATTGCGGACGGGAAGATGGTTTTGTGACATTTGAAGATCCCCTTCTGGACCATTTTTCTCCGGATCCCAAGGGCTACTACGCCTTGAGATCCTCTCCAGAAACCTGGCCTCAGATTCTCTCAACTGAGACAGCAGATGACAGTGGCGATGCCTCCCCTTCTGTCCAGGGATCCCACCAGGCATCCTACATTGACGAGGTCTATGCCTACCTTTTTAAGGCTGGATATCAGAAGCAGGCATACCAACTCTGGAAGGCAGATCGACCTTCCCTTTCTATCGATTCGGTCATCGCCTTTTGCCAGTACCTGGAAGGGGAAGGAGATCTCTATGAGCTGATCCGCTTTGCCGGCTTCTGGTATTATGCACTTCCTATGGAATCGGCATTGAGACTTCTTCCCTGGGTCTTTCCCGGATCAGAACGTTATACCCTGCCTGATGAGTTTGTTCCCGGGGAACTGATTCTTGGCATTATTCGAAGAGAGAGTGCCTTTAATGAGACCATCTCCTCCGGGGCCGGAGCGGGGGGATTGATGCAGTTGATGCCGTCCACCGCTCAGGAGCTGGCCCGCAAATACAGACTGGATGACTGGGACCTTATGAAAGCCGAAGATAACATCAACCTGGGCACACTGTACCTTCAATGGCTTCAGGAGCGGCCCTGGACCAGTTCCTATATCGATGTTCTGGCCGCATACAACGGCGGGGGAGGGAATCTCCGTTCCTGGAAGAGGCATCACTACTATGAAGATCCGGATCTGTTTATTCAGAGCATTCCCTTTCGAGAAACCCGGGATTATGTGCGGAAAGTCATTGTCGCGGCGGCTTCATACAGGTATCTTGATACCGGGATTCCTCCCGGAGACTGGCTCGACCAGTTTTACAGCTCATTTTGAGCTATATTCTAAACTTTAGTATTGATACCAAGTTGAGGTGAATAATATGACATATTTACAGGGCATCGTCCTAGGACTTATTCAGGGGCTGACAGAGTTCTTACCCGTTTCCAGTTCGGGCCATCTTCTGATGGTAAGAAACCTGATGGGCCTGGGAGACACTCCCATCCTTTTTGATGTACTGCTCCATATGGCAACTTTAATTGTTGTTCTTGTGATGTTCCGGAAAATGATTCTTGAACTTCTAGGGTCCCTCTTCCGCTGGATGACCCGAAAGACAGTGGAGCAGGACAGGAGAAATATGAAGCTTATCGGCATTATCCTCATTGCCGTATTTATTACGGGAGTTCTGGGAATACTTATCAGCAATTTGAATATTTCTGAGTCTCCTAAAATCGTTTTCCCCTTCTATCTGGTTACGGCGGCACTGCTGTTAACGACAATCAAATCAAAAGGCGGACGGGATTATAACGATTTGAACTATAAAGACGGTATCTTTACGGGTATCGCCCAGGGATTAGGCGTTCTCCCGGGGATTTCCCGTTCGGGAATCACCATTTCGGCGGGCCTCTATAGACAAATGAACCGTGAAGTGGCTGCGGAATATTCCTTCCTGATTTCCATCCCCGCCATCCTGGGGGCTCTTTTACTGGACTTGAAGGATGGGGGAGAACTGATGAGAAGTATTTCCGGACCCGTACTCGGGGCTTCTTTTCTGGCGGCTATGATCTCAGGATTTCTGGCTCTCTGGATGCTGGTTCGTCTGATCAACAGTGGTAAGTTCTACTACTTCAGCTTCTATCTGATTCCTCTGGGAATCCTGGGACTGATATTCTTCTGATCATAAGTGTCGGAATTCTCACCTTTACAAATGTTCAGGTTCCAGTGTTCAGAACCGGGGCAAAATTTCCGATAATTTAAGGGACGAGGAGAGTCTTTTTTGAATAAATATGCCCGAAACCTATCTATTATACTGGCAGGAACTGCAGGCCTGCTCTTCTTTGTTATCGTCCTTGCCCTTTTCGGTGTCTCTGCCGGAGGAGTCTCATTTTTATTCAGAACTTTTCATCTGGCCGCATTTTACGTGCCCCTTTATCTGGCCGTCTGTGCCCTCATCCTTCTAAAACCCCGGGGTATGGAAAAGCTGCTGCTCACATTGAATCTCTCTCTTCTCCCTTTTTTAAATCTGGCACTTCTTCTCCACGTCCTGTCAGGGAATAAATCCATATTTATATCCAGATACCTGATCTCTGAATTGGGAGCTGGCCTCTCGGTGCCTTTTCTGCTCCTCCTTCTGCTTGTTGAATGTGCTTTGATCTACAAACTGGTGGACTTTCTTTTTCCAGACAGCTCCTGGTTTCCCATCGGTAGGGATATTTCTCTCTGGATTAAAAAAAAGAGCCATTCCCTGATAGAATCTCTGCCCAGTCATTCCTTCAAGGATCCCATTCGAGAAGAGATCTATTCAAAGAATCCATCCGAGGAGGGAGCCGAACCTGGTGTCGGGTCCTTTTCCATTCCTGATATGCCCCAGCCTATCCCTCCCGTGGAGATCATGGATGATAGTGAGATTCATGATCTCATCGCGTCTGTTATTAAACCTGATACATCCCGAAAGAACGGGTTTAATCCTAATAAAACATTGAGCATTGATGATGTGGTCAATCCCATTTATGAAGAGGGAAATTCTGATTCCCATACTGAGACTGCTGATCCTCCTGAAGATATTGTTCCTGTTCCCGATGAAGATCCTGGAATCGAATTTTTAATGGACCATGAGGACAGTGATCTATCGGCGAGTCTTGAAAATCTGGAAGAAGATTCTCAGGAGGACGAGGATATCCAGGATGAAGACTATGAAGAACAGGGTTATATCACAGACCGCTACGAGGATCTGGAAGCCTTGAGGGATGAGCCTCTTCTGGATGATGAGAACCCCATTTCCATAGAAAATAAGTTGTATCCCGAGGGAGAAAGCGAAAAACTTGGAGTCCTCAGTCCCGGAATGCTTCCCAAACACAAGAGGAAAAAAGAGTACAAGGTCCCGGTGGTCGGACTGCTGAAGGAGTATCCCGATGACGGGTTTAATGAGGTTGATGATTTCACACGGCGTCAGGGGCGGGCTCTCGAAGAAACTCTGAAGGAGTTTAAGATTGAGGCCAGTATTGTCGGCATTTCCAGGGGACCGGTGATCACCATGTTTGAGATACAGCCCGCCCCGGGTGTGAAGGTTTCCAGTATTGTAAACCTTCAGGATAATCTGGCTCTTCGCCTTGCGGCTTCCCGCATCCGTATCGTGGCTCCCATTCCGGGCAAACAGGCCATCGGTATTGAGGTTCCCAATAAAAAGCGGTCTATCGTCTCCTACAGCGAGCTGGTATCGTCGGAGGAGTTTACTAAGGCTGACTATGAAATCCCAGTCATATTGGGTAAAGATATCAGCGGAAGCAATCAGATTATCGACCTGACCAGGACTCCCCATCTCCTTATTGCCGGATCAACCGGGTCGGGAAAATCGGTTTGCGTCAACTCGTTGATCTGTTCCATCCTGTATCAGAGGTCTCCCCGGGAAGTCAAACTCATCATGGTAGACCCTAAGATCGTTGAACTGAAGCTCTACAATGACATTCCCCATCTTCTGACCCCTGTGATTACCGAATCGAAAAGAGCTTTCCAGGCCGTTCAGTGGTGCCTCTATGAAATGGAACGGCGATACTCCCTCCTGGACGCGATGGGAGTCCGTGATATCAAGAGTTTTAACAAACGGATCAAGGAACGGGATATTGCAACAACCCATCTTCCCTATATTGTTCTTGTCATCGATGAGTTTGCCGACTTGATGGCTACTTCAGGTAAGGAATTGGAGGCCATCGTTGCACGTTTGGCAGCCATGTCCCGAGCCGTGGGAATCCACCTGGTTCTGGCCACGCAGAGGCCGTCCATCGATGTGATTACCGGACTGATTAAGGCCAACTTCCCCTCCAGGATCGCCTTTATGGTGGCAAGCAAGACTGACTCCCGGATCATCATCGATATGATGGGTGCGGAGAAGCTGCTTGGGAAGGGGGATATGCTCTTTACTTCCGCCTGGGATCCCTTTCCTTCCCGGGTACAGGGGGCCTTTCTGTCAGAGGACGAGGTAGAACGGGTTGTTTCCTATGTGAAAACCCTGGGGGAACCCGACTACATTGATGATGAAATATTCCTGGATGAGGATGACTTCGAAGGCGGTTCAGATTCAGGTCCCAGCTCCTTCTCGGATCCCCTCTATGACAAGGCCCTGGATATTGTCATATCCGCAGGGAAAGCCTCGGCTTCCTACCTGCAAAGACGGTTGCAGATTGGCTATAATAGAGCCGCCCGATTGGTGGAAGAGATGGAGATTCGAGGGATTGTTGGACCTCAGAATGGAAGTAAACCCCGGGAAGTTGTTCATATCCCTGACAGACCCGGCTCTGAGATGCTGAATACATAAATTGGTTTTTTTACAGATTTACTTGTTTTTCTTCTGCTTTTCTTCTGTCTCAGCCCGCCGTTTTTCGGCCATCTCTCTGATTTTCACGGCAAACTCTGGGAACCTAACCAGGATCTGGTCAAAGGTGTCCTTGTCCAGGGAATAACAGTCACAGTAGTCTTTGGCCTTGATTGTGGCATTTCGGGGAGCACTCAGCAGCAGGGCGATTTCTCCAAAGAATGAGCCGGAACCCAGGGTCGCATAGACAACTGATTCATCTTCAGATACAACATCTACCGAACCCCGGCTGATAAAGTACATTTCATACCCTATTTCCCCTTTGATCACCACAGAATCTCCCGGAGTAAAAATAACAGGTTGCAGATTCAGGATGATTTCCTTGATGAACTCTTCATTTGCTCCTTGAAAGATGGGTACTTTCTGGATGATCCCTCTGTTCAAAAAGAGAGAGACCGAGGTCTTTAGAGGTTTGGGAAGGTCCTGCAGGATGGATGACTCATCATAGCCTCTCCTGCTGTCCCAGAGGTAGTCATAATAATCCCCTATTTTATTCTTGAGGTCATGAGGGATATTTTTGTAGCGCAGAAAGGTTGTAACCTTTTCCATCTTTTCCTGATACTGGGATTTTGCAATATCGATATTGGCAATGATATTGGCAATGTTACCAATGATGAAACCGTACATACCAGCACCGATAAGCTCGATTATAATTACAAAAATCGTTTCTAGATTAGTACTGGGGGATATGTCCCCATAACCAATTGTTGTCAGAGTTGTGACTGTCCAGTAAAAGGAGCGCAGGTACATGGATTCGGCGTTGAGAGGATTCAAGGCTCCCGGATTTTCCCAGATAGACATCCAGGCGCAGGAGATGAGATGAGCCGCAATGAGTATCCAGAATATCAGGAGAGACATTCTGATAAAACTGGGATTCAAGCGTTTGCTGTTTCTGATTCTACCTATCGTTCTACCGATCCTGAGTAGTTTGGCAAGCCTTAAAATATTGCTTAGAAAGGCAATCTGCAGCATGAGTGGACTCGGGAAAAGGGATAAAATCATAAAAAAGGGAAAGGCCGCCAGAAGATCGATGGGAAAAGCCTTTTTAAGATAGTTTTTGAATATGCTTTCTTTGTGCCTTATCAATTCACGCTGTTCGAAATAGGCCGTATGCGACTCAATCAAAATATCAGCAATAAAAATCATGGAGATACAAAAATCAAATATCAGCAGAAGCCCGTTGAGAGGCAGTTGATAGACCATGATGAGAGGGATAATGATTGTAATGGCAATCGTCAGGATCAGGATAAATATATCCCAGCTGATTTTTTGGTGGGTATCGGGATGTATAGCGGGAATCTTCATAATTTACATTATCGGTTCTCTCATTTATGAACTGTATTAATAAAATCTTTTCTGGTAATTCAAGCTGAAAGAATTATCATTTAGAGCTGGTAAACATGTTCCGGCAGGATAGAAATGTCTTATGCCCATACAGAACATCGGGAGGTGATTAAATGAGAGTAGTTGAAAAAGAGATCTTTGATCTGGTGGACGAGAATGATACTGTCATCGGACGTGCTGAACGCGATGATATTCACGGTAATCCTCAAATGATACACCGGGTTGCTCATGTTCTCGTGTTCGATTCCTCGGGAGAACTATACCTCCAGAAAAGGAGCATCAAAAAAGATGTTCAACCCGGAAAATGGGATACATCGGTTGGGGGGCATGTCAACAGTGGTGAATCCTATGAAGAGGCTGCCTACAGAGAGATGAAGGAGGAACTGGGAATTGAGGGTGCCATTCTTGAGTTTTTATACCGCTATCTTCATAGAAATGAGTATGAATCGGAATATGTGTCGACCTATCGATGTCTCTGGAATGGTGCCATTGAAATCGAAAAGCATGAAATTGATGAGGGCCGATTCTGGTCTCTTCAGAAAATCAGAGAATCTGACCCCCGTAAGTTTACACCCAATTTCCTGGATGAACTGGTCCGATTTAAAAGATTGTCAGGGATGTAATTCAGGAAAAAATCAGGAAGTAGATCTGTCCTTGCTGACCGGATACCACCAGGAATATCCAAAGAGTAAGGTCATTACCAATATCTGTCCCTGGGAATAGTTTTTAGTTTTACCGATGGTAGATGCGAAAAAAGCATACTGTAGAATCTGAAATGAACTGAAGATTAAGAGACCGTACCAGCCTTCCTGAATCTGCATCTCCATTCCTCTGTAAATGAGAATGATCCACACCCCGATATGAAGGCTCTGCTGAATCCGCCAGAAGTACTGCATCCGTTAATCACTCCTCAATGGTTAATATTATACTCCCTCCTCCCCTGGAAAGCAGGGGAGTCTTATGGTTGTTTTATGAAGTTCCTGTGAATAAAAAGACCGCCCTTTCGGGCGGTCTTTATTCTTATTGAAGGTTAAAAAAATTAACCCAGCACTGGTACCAGTGCCAGGAGAACACCGGCTGCTACTGCAGATCCGATGACTCCGGCAACATTTGGACCCATGGCGTGCATGAGCAGGTAGTTGTTGGGGTTTTCTTCCAGACCCACCTTGTTGGCAACGCGGGCTGCCATGGGTACTGCAGATACGCCTGCTGCACCGATGAGGGGGTTGATCGGGTGTTTTGGATAAATTTTATTCATCAATTTCGCCAGGAGAACCCCTGTGGATGTTCCGATACAGAAGGCAACGAGTCCCAGGATTAGAATACCCAGGGTATTGAGGTTCAGGAACTGACTGGCCTGCATCTTGGAACCGACAGCCAGACCCAGCATGATGGTGACAATGTTGATCAGAGCATTCTGCATGGTATCAGAAAGTCTGTCAGCAACACCGCACTCTTTGGTAAGGTTTCCAAACATCAGGGCACCCAGTAGAGGAGTCGCAGAGGGAAGAAGAAGAATACAGGCTCCTAACACAGTCAAGGGGAAAATAATCTTTTCCGTCTTGGTCACGTGTCTGAGCTGCTCCATCTTGATCTGGCGTTCCTCCTTGGTCGTCAAAGCCTTCATGATAGGGGGCTGAATGATTGGTACCAGCGCCATATAGGAATAGGCCGCTACCGCAATTGCCCCCAGTAGACTCGGAGAAAGCTTGGATGCAACGAAGATTGCCGTTGGTCCGTCAGCTCCTCCAATAATACCAATGGATGCAGCATCATAGAGGTTGAAGGTGATTCCGGGAACATACTGTCCAAGAGCCACTGCACCCAGGAGGGCAATAAAGATGCCGAACTGAGCAGAAGCGCCTAATACCAGGGTCTTCGGATTTGCCAGAAGGGGTCCGAAGTCTGTCATGGCTCCGACTCCCATAAAAATGAGGAGAGGAAAAAGACCGCTGGTCACACCCAGATCATAGAACATCCCGATAAAACCACCGGTTATTCCATGAATAAGCAAGGCATTTTCAGTGAAATCACCATTTAATACTGTATGAGCGGCTATCTCCGCAAAGGGAATATTACTCAGGATTGCACCCATTCCGATGGGTACAAGCAGGAGAGGTTCAAATTCTTTTTTTATGGCCAGGTAGAGCAGACCGAAGCCTACTGCAATCATGACCAGATTACCCCAGCCTCCGGTTTGTAAAAACCCGAAGATACCGGTGGTCAGCCAAAGCTCCCGGATGGAAGCTACAATTGTCTGTCCGAATGTCATAGTTTATCACTCCTAATTTCTACCAGGGCATTGAATGTATTGCCCTGGTGTTACCGGCTCAAGGCCGAAGGGCCTTAGCCGATTTCAATTAGACACTGTCCAGCAGTGACCTGATCTCCCTGAGATACGGAAATGGCCAGTATTGAGCCGGAAACAGGAGAGGAAATAGGTGTTTCCATCTTCATGGCTTCCAGGACAATGACTTCATCTCCTTCTGAAACACTGTCGCCGACGGCAACAGAAATTCTCAATACAAGACCGGGCATGGGGGCATTGACTGGCTGAGCAGGTCCGCTGGACGCTGCTGCAGTTGCAGTTGTTGCTGCTGCCGCATCAATGCCATCTGCGATGGAAATGTCATAGCTGGTTCCGTTGACAACGGCTTTATCACCATCCAGTTTTACACCGTAGGATTTTCCGTTTACTGTCACAGTATAACCTTCTGCGGATGTTGTCCCTGAAGCGGCTGCTTTCCTGGCATTCTTCATGATGTTAACTTTCGCGTCACCCTTAAGGAACATGATTCCCTTATCCTGACAGGCTGCGGCGATGAAGATGTTTTCATCAGAAAGATCTGTAATACCGTTCTCTTTGAGCATCTTTTTGGCTGCTTCAATACCGAGCTTTTCGTTTCTGTC
>NZ_JAQIBL010000362.1 GCF_027859075.1 Oceanispirochaeta sp.
CTAAACATATATGCGTTTTTTTATATCTATAAAATATTATACAATAAGGAATGTATGACGTAAAGTTAAAACGTTTGTACTTTTATATTATTTATTTTATTACAGCAGAGTGAAATATACAAAAAAGAAATTTAAAAAGGGGGGGATTGTTTCTATGTGAAATTACTAGTGTTCTTATATCATATGAAGATTATGCTTGAATCTCTGTTTTGTTATCTCCCCCCGAGGGGCTCTCAATTTGACTTAATACAGAAACCAGTATTAAATATCCCTATATGAAAAGCAGCCTCATCTTTTTCAACAGGAAATTGCAGAGATGGACCATTTTCCCCATGATCGTTCTATGTAATTTTGCCATTGTGTCTCTCTTCATATTCAATCCCCAGAGTTTTCTATTCCCCCCCAGCTGGACGTATCAGTTTCTGGCCCTTCTGATTTTCAATTTTATTTTGTCCCTTCTTATATTTTTAATACCCGTAGAAGCATCGCCCTCCAGAGGCATCACGACGGCCTTCCTGTTTATAGCGCAGCTGGGATGCAAATACATCATGACCAAACCCTTCAGCACCAATATCTGGTTTGAGTTTTTTCTGATCATCATCATGCTTCTGGAAGGGATTCTCCTTCTGACTACCGTAGAAATTCTATTTTTAACCACTGTGATCATGTCCACCGTCCTCTTTACCGTCCACAATGAAATATTCTGGGACATTGAAGTGGGTGCCAGAACCTGGGACCTTAAAAGCTCCCTTCTCATCCTGACCATGATGATTTCCAGCCTCTGCATCATGATAAAACACGCTCATAATCTGCTGCTCCAATACAGACAGATCCAGACCAATCAAAGACTGATCATCCAGAAACTGTCTGCCTCCAACTCTGAACTCCAGCAGTATGCCAATATTGCGGAAGAGAAAAGCATGATTCATGAACGCCTGAAGATGACCAGAGAAATCCATGACACCGTCGGATATACCATGACAAACCTTCTGATGATGCTGGAAGCCAGTACGGACCTTGTGAAGACAGATCCTGTCAAACTCGAAAAACTGCTTCACCAGGCACTGGATATTACTAAGAACGGGCATAAAGAAATAAGACAATCCCTGAGAGTCCTCAGAAACACAAAAGTCAAAGAGAAAAACAGTATTGAGTCCATACAGAATCTGACAGGCATATTCATGGAATCGACGGGTGTCAAAGTAAGGGTGGAATTCGGAAACCTTCCCTGGGTTCTGAACAGGAAAATAGATCATATCATTTACCGTTTCCTCCAGGAGGCCATGACCAACGCCCTCACCCATGGAGATGCCAAAAACATCAGCATTCAATTCTGGAGAAACGAGGGATTAATTCAGATCAGCCTGGAAGATGATGGAAAAGGAAGCCTTGATATTGAGCAGGGAATCGGCTTAAAAGGAATGACAGAGCGATTGGCCGAAGTTGAAGGCAGCTTGTCTTATGAGAATACCTCTATGGGTTTTTCAATCCGGGCGGTCATTCCCTGGAGTTATGATGAGTAATATCTTTGCCTTAGTCTACAGCTTAGTCTATAATATGAAATATGATAGTCAATATACATGATGCGAAAACTCATTTCTCGAAATATATCAACAAAGTTCTGCTGGGTGAAGAGATGATTATCGCAAAGAACGGGAAACCTATTGTTAAGATGACTCCCCTCAGTCAGAGAAATGAAAAGAGAACTCCCGGATTATCCTGTGGACAAATAGAGATTTCTGATAGTTTTGATGATCCCCTTGACAGGATGCTCATTGCTCAGGCTATGGCTGAAAATATGGTCATTGCCTCCAAAGACTCTCTGATCAGGCAATACGATGGAGTCATGACTCTCTGGTAAGAAGCGAAGTTATTTCCGGTCCTCCCCGAAATCGGGCATACGTCTCAGAAACAGCACGGGCATTATCATAAGGAGAGCCAGTACGATAAACCCCGCCCAGCCGATGCCCATATCGCCAAAGATCCCCAGCAGAGCAGGAACCACCCCTGAACCGATACTGACACCAACGGTAATAATCAGCGAGTAGGTTATATTCTGGTAGCGAGGATCGCCGATTTCCGCAATGGACGAAAGAAGTGCCGGAAAGAGGATGGCCATGATAGCAGGCTGGGCGATAACCACTGCCAGGATCATTGGCCCGCGGACAACACCGATAAGCCCTGTAAAACAGGCGGAAAAAAGAAGTACGCCGCTGATTGTCCGCCTGCGGCCGAAGCGGTTGATAATCTTCCCCGTACGCATTAAAAGCAGAATACCAGCCACTCTGGAGCCAGACAGCGCCAGATTGACGATATGGGACTGCATATGATGTTCGGTTACAAGGTAGGCCGGAAGGATGACGTAAACCCCCTGAAGTCCGGCGAGGGCCGCACAGAGTATAGACATTCCAAGTATTGTGTGTTTCTTACGCAGCAGGGTTCCTACAATTTTAAAATCGGGAGCAGTCCCCATACCGCCTGAGGGCGCCCCCCAACGCTGAAAGGCGACGGCTGCCAAGGCACATATAAACGCCATCCAGAGAAGTACACCTCGCCAACCAAACCATGGTTCCAGACTGAGCACGATCAGCGGCGCCAGGAGCAGAGCGGCGTTCGGGCCTATTTCGTGGAAGGAGAGGGCTGTGCTCTGGTATTTAATATCGATTTTGGTATTAATCATCACCAGGCCTGAAGGCGGGTAGATTCCGGCTGCCGCCCCGATAAAAATCAGCGCTACTGCCAGCAATACGATTCCCTGCGAGCAGGCTGCCAGCATCAGTCCCAGTGAAATCATACCTAACGAAACTGTAATCGTTTTTCCATGCCCGATTCGGGCGGAGAGGAAGCCCGACAGGAGCATGGTAATGCCGTAACTGATGCTTATCAGCAGAAAGAGTGTCCCTGCGGCAGAGAGACTGAAGCCCATTTCCGCCTGAAGAGTGGGCATTAAGGGAGAGAAAACGGCGCGTGAAGCCATGGAGAAGAATACCGCCAGGATCAGCATGCTGACCATCAGAAGCGGATTAGTTTTCTGCTGAGGTGTCATATCGACCGATTATGTATTCAATTTGCTTTCTTGCTCAAGCCTTATCAGGAGAAATAAGCTCATTCCATGCCGGGAGAACTGTCAAAGCCAGACGTATCCGATTCTTTTATTAATAGAATTTCCAGTCCCATGGTTCTCATCATTCATGTATAATGCGTTGTTATGAAGCTGAGATCTGTCATCCTTGTTCTGCTGCTGTATGTTACTCTCTGTCTGATCCTGACCTTAATGATTGAAAAGGATTATACAAATTATTCCGCCAATACCTCCTATTTAAAAACCGAAGCTGGGTTGAACCTGGATGAACTGTTGAGGCAGGCACCGGAGTTCAAGGAAATGAATACGGACCACTACAGTCTGGGATATTTTTCTGAAGATCTTTGGATCCGTTTATATATTCCCCAAAGCACTCCACCCGGCACTGTTCTGGAGATCAACAAACCGGCCTTTAGAGAAGCAGATTTCTATTTTACATTGAAAGACAGTACTGTCTCTCATACCGGTAGGTCTGATAAATTAAGTTTCAGAACTCAGAGCACTGTGATCCCTGAAAATATCAATTATACCGAGCCGACTTATATCCGCCTCCAGTCTCCCCTTGCCTTTAATTTTGAAGTTCGGTTCTGGGATGTAAAACCCTTTATGCGCTATATACTGAGGGATTATCTCTACTTCGGGATCATATACGGGATACTCTTCAGCATCATCATCTACAATATGATTCTCTTTGTGATTCTCAAGAAGTTGACCTATCTGTATTTTTTACTCTTCGGAGTGGGGACCATCTGCTGGTGTATGCTGACCTATGGACATAGTGAGGTTTTTTTCATCCTTCCCAGTGTTTCTCTGAATCGGGTCTCTCTGCCTGTGGTGAGCCTGATCTGGTTTGCCAACGCTTCCTTTATGAGCCGTTTTCTGAAGACAAAGATTGTGACACCTAAACTTCATATAGTCATTACTATCACAAAAATAATGGCTGGAGTTCTTTGTGTTCTAGGTCTATCAGGGTTTACCCATGCCGGGCATCTGCTGAATACGGCATTGAGTTATATTCTCCCTCCCTTTGGTATCATCATTGGAGTTGTGAGCCTCAGAAAGGGAGTTCAATCCTCCTTCTGGTTTCTGGCCGGTTGGCTCGTCTTTTATGTCGGCACCATTGTTTATGCCCTGGCAGGAGGAATGATCCCCAGAAACAGTCTGACCCTCGACCTGTTTGCTTCCGGCGCCGCGTTAAGTTCTCTCCTTCTCAGTTATGCACTGATAGATGAGATGCGGGTTCTGCAGTCGGAAAACTCCTTTTTGAATGATAAATCCAGATCTCTCAGGAAGATCAGTCTCACAGATAATCTTACCCAGCTTCATAACCGGGCGTCCTTCAATGAAAGCCTGAATCATGAGATATCTCTGGCCCGGCAGAGCGGTCAACCTCTGGCTCTGGTTATGATGGAGGTGGATCATTTCAAGAAATTCAATGACTCATGGGGGCATCCTGAAGGGGACAGAGTCTTGATGGCTATGGGACCGCTCCTCAGTCAGGGAATAAGAGATCAGGATTTTGCCTGCCGTTACGGGGGGGAGGAATTCACTCTGATTCTGCCGGGAACTAATGAGCAGAAGGCCATGGAAACGGCTGAAAGAATCCGAAAAAGGATGGAAGAGAGAGAGTTTCCTATAAGCGGAAGGGATGATGTGGAGCATTTGACAGTCAGTTTGGGGATCGCAGTCTTCACTGAATCCGACGACATTCTCTCTCTCACGGAAAGAGCAGACCGGGCTCTCTATAAGGCTAAAAACCTGGGCCGGAACAGGGTCTGCAATTGAAAGAACCCGGCAGCGCTTGTACAATTATTCCGGTCTCCGCCTGCCCTCCTCGATTCATTCTCTGATTAATTAGTATTATCCATATAGGTCCAGTGCCCGTCTGTGATATCACCAGCTGTATACGTAAAGCTGGAACCGTCTGAAGTACTTTGTATCACCCGGTTCCAGCCCGTGAAAAATCTTACATTATCATAAATATAGCTGGTATCATCATCACTCGTGTCTACAAAGGTTCCGTCCAGTATCGTTTCTTCCGTTGCATACAGATAACAGTACCATTCAGCATTTGCAGGGAGATCCGAAAAATCCCCATAGACAAGACCATCCTCTCCTCCACTAATATCTATAACCGCCGTTGCAAGCTCTGCGTCAGGATTTGATGTGGTTATTCCGGTAAAGCCAGAGGATGGATAAAGTGTGAGAGCAGGGCTAGTTCCATCATAATCTAAGTCTAAATTTTCATCCCCATCGGAATCAGTTCTATAAGTAATACTTCCCTCTGATTCATCATATAATCTAAACTCATCAGGGTCTGGGTCTCCTGGATTTGTATAGCCAGTTGTCAAGACATGTGTGCTAGTAACAAAGACCTGATCTACGGTCCCTGATAGTAGAAGAGAGCTTCCCAGGCTTGTCGCATCATTCACAACATCACTTGTTGTATCATCACTTGTTGTATCATCGCTGCTTCCTAAACCGTCACAGGAAAGGAAAAAGAAAAGACTTAAAATAAGTGCTAAAACAATGAATAATTTACCTTTTCTCATACAATACTTCCTTATTC
>NZ_JAQIBL010000363.1 GCF_027859075.1 Oceanispirochaeta sp.
CAGTTCTAAAAAATACCCCGGAATTGTATCCCGGGGTAAGGGTCTTTCATTTCTGAACTACTTTTTAGGAGGCATCAGGTCCGTGATGGTTCCTTCTGCCATCTCCGCAGCCAAGGCAAAGGTTTCAGAGAGAGTGGGGTGGGCATGGATGGTCAGTGAGACATCTCCCAGGTCTGACCCCATCTCAATGGCGAGGTTGGCTTCAGCCAGGAGTTCACCCGCGTTGTTTCCGCAGATTCCAGCTCCCAGTATCCTCTTTGTTTCCGGATCGTAGAGAACCTTTGTCATCCCTTCATTCCTGCCGTTACTGAGGGAACGTCCGCTGGCTGCCCAGGGAAAGACTCCCTTTTCATAGGCTATTCCCTTTTCGGCTGCTTCCTTTTCGGTCAATCCGGTCCAGGCCAATTCGGGGTCTGTATAGGCCACCGAGGGAATACAGGCCGGTGAGAACTCGGATGGCTCTCCGGCGATGACTTCGGCGGCAACCTTTCCTTCGTGAACCGCCTTATGTGCCAGCATCGGCTGACCTGTTATGTCACCGATGGCATAAATGTGGGCAATCGAGGACTGTCTTTTTTCATTGACTGGTATGAATCCCCGTTCATCAGGAGTAATGCCAAGAGCCTCCAGGCCGATGGCGTCGGAATTAGGCCGCCGTCCTATGCTCACCAGTATCCGGTCATAGAGGGTTGCACCCGGAGCCCCTTCCCCTTCAAAAGAGACAAGAAGACCCTCTTTTCTGGGTTCTACTTTTGTCACTTTGACCGAGGTATAAATCGCTTTCAATCGCTTTTTATACATCCGGGCCAGGGGTTTCACCAGATCTGAATCCGCAGGGGGGATGATCTGGTCCATCAGTTCTACAACAGACACTTCCGATCCAAAGGCGCTGTAGACGGTGGCCATCTCCATTCCGATGATTCCTCCTCCTACGATCAGGAGTGTCCCCGGGATCTCCTTCAGTTCCAGGGCATCCGTAGAGTCCATGACTCTGGAATCGTCAAAGGGAAACATGGGAAGCTGTACAACCCGGGAGCCCGTGGCAATGATGGCCTGTTTAAAGGTCACTTCCGCCTCATCATCTCCGGTCACTCCCAGTGTCGTTGATGAGAGGAAGGTTCCGGTTCCATTGAGAACCTGTACTTTTCTCTGTTTGGCCATAGCTCCCAGACCCTTTGTCAGGGTGGAGACAACCTTGTCTTTGTGGGCTCTCATTCCGTTGAGGTCCAGTTTTGGTTTGGCAAAACTGATTCCAAATTGATCTGCTTCGCCCGCTTCATTGATGATTTGTGCCAGGTGCAGGAGCGATTTGGAAGGAATACAGCCTTCGTTCAGACAGACTCCTCCCAGGATGCCCCGTTTTTCAACCAGGGCCACCGATTGTCCCAGATCTGCCGCCCTGAAAGCGGCTGTATAACCTCCCGGTCCGCCGCCCAGGATAAGGGTATCAACTTGTATATTCTTTTTATCAGACATTTATTCTTCTCCACATGGTTTAGATAGAGCATCTCTCCCCGGAGGGAGAGATAAAAATTATAGCAGAATTTTCTTCATATCCTCCAGAAGATCCGCCAGGTAGCGGATAAACCGGGCAGCCATGGCTCCGTCAATAACCCTGTGGTCGTAGGAGAGGCTGAGAGGGAGAATCAGACGGGGTTCAAATTCACTTCCATTCCACCAGGGCTGTGTGGACGAACGGGAGAGTCCCAGAATGGCGACTTCCGGCGGATTGATGATGGGCGTAAAAAAGGTTCCGCCTATCCCTCCCAAATTGGATATGGATATACCCGCTCCCTGCAGGTCTGCCGGTTTCAGCTGACCATCCCGCCCTCTGAGGGCCAGGTCTTTGATGGCCACTACAATCTCGGTGAGGTTCAACTCATCCACATCATGAATGACCGGCACCAGAAGTCCCTGGGGGGTATCCTCTGCAATTCCGATGTTATAGTAGTTTCGGAGAAAGAGCTTCTCTCCTCCGGGAGCCAGAACGGAATTAAAACGGGGGAATTCTTCTATCGTCTTGTAGAGCGCCTTGATCACAAAGGCCAGGACAGAAAATTTAACACCCTGATCCCCTTTTTGATTGAGTTCTTTCCGCCAGGTTTCCAGAGAACTGATATCAGCCTGTTCATACTGGGTGACATGAGGGATATTCACCCAGCTGGCATGGAGGTGGGGACCCGATATCTTCTGGATTCTGGTCAGTTCCAACTCAGTTACCCCACCGAACTTGGAGGGGTCTGTATAGGCCGCATGGGGAAGACCCGCTCCTGAACCGGAGCCCGAGGCTCCTGTTTTTACGAGGGCTTTTACAAAATTCTGTATGTCCTCTTTTGTCACTCTCCCCTTGGGAGCTGTGCCCTGTACTGTGGACAGATCCACTCCCAATTCCCGGGCAAAACGGCGTATGGACGGGGAGGCATGGGGCACTTTACCAGCCGGTCGATCCACTGGCTTTGCCGGTGGTGTCTGTTCTGCTGGAGCCTGTACAGTCTTAACGGGCTTTTCAGCCTCAGTTCTGGCCGGCTCAGATGCCTTGGGAGGAGCTTTTGTCTCTTCTGGTACTGATTCAACCTCGGCAACTTCCGCCAGAGCAATCAAATCGCCGGTTTTCAGCTTATCTCCTTCCTTTACCTTAATTTCCCGGATCACTCCGGCGAAGGGGGAGGGGATCTCCATCACAGCCTTTTCACTTTCCATGGCCAGCAGGGCCTCTTCGGCTTCGACCTCCTGGCCCAGGGTTATGAATATTTCCGCTACTGGAACGGAGTCATCCGTACCCAGGTCGGGGATTCTAATTTCTTTTAATTCTGCCATTGTTCTTCCTTACACTGTCATCGGATTGGGCTTGCTGCTATCCAGATCATACTTCTTGATGGCCTGGCTCAGTACTTCGGTTTTCAGGTTTCCCTGATCTACCAGTCCCTTCAAGGCGTTTAGAACGATATAGTACCGGTCTACTTCAAAAAAGCGCCGCAGCTGTTCTCTTGAATCACTCCGTCCGTATCCATCGGTACCCAGAATAATGGTTTGGTTGGGTATGAGCCGCCTGATCTGCTCAGGATAGGCTCTGATATAGTCCGTACTGATCACAACGGGTCCCTCATGTCCCTTCATCGATTTGCTAACATAGGAGACTTTCGGTTTTTTATCGGGGTTATTCATATTGTAACGTTCACATTCAGAACCTTCCCTGTGCAGCTGATTGATGCCCGGGAGGCTCCATATATCAGAATCGACCTTCCATTCTTCCTTCAGAATCACCGCGGCCGCCAGGATTTCCTGGAAAATGCTTCCCGATCCCATGAGCTGTACTCTTTTTGAAGCTCCTTCTGCTTTTTTGAAGAGGTACATACCCTTGCGGATTCCCTCTTCACTGCCCTCGGGAAGGCCGGGCTGGATATAGTTTTCATTCATCAGGGATATGTAGTAGAAGACACTCTCATTGTCCTGATACATCCTCTTCATTCCATCCTGGATAATCACGGCCAGTTCAAAGGCAAAGGCTGGATCATAAGACTGGCAGCTGGGGATTGTACCCGCCATGATATGACTGTGTCCGTCCTGATGCTGCAGGCCTTCACCGTTCAAGGTCGTCCGCCCTGAAGTGGCTCCCAGAAGGAAACCCTTGGCCCTGATATCACCGGCCATCCAGGCCAGGTCTCCAATCCGCTGAAAACCGAACATGGAGTAGAAAATGTAGAAGGGAATCATGTTGACTCCGTAATGGGAGTAGGCCGTTCCCGCAGCCAGCCAGGAGGAGAAGGCTCCCGCTTCGTTTATTCCTTCTTCCAGAATCTGCCCTTTTTTATCTTCCTTATACCACATGACAGATTCAGAATCCTGAGGTTCATAGAGCTGTCCGTAGGGGGCGTAAATTCCCAGCTGACGGAACATGCCTTCCATTCCGAAGGTCCGGGCTTCATCCGGGACGATGGGGACAATCTGCTTTCCAATCTCCTTATCCCTGGCCAATGTGCTTAACAGACGAACAAAGGCCATGGTTGTCGACATCTCTTTGTCTCCTGAACCCTTTAATATAGCCGAGAAACTATCCAACGGGATGGATTTTATGGGGGTTGATATATTATTTCTGGAAGGTAAATACCCGCCAAGTCCCTCGCGTGTCTGCCGGATATATTTCATTTCCTTGCTGTCTTCATCAGGTTTCAGATAGGGAACATCATAGAGTTCATCATCTTTGAGAGGAATATGGAACCGGTCTCTGAATACTTTTAGAGATTCTAGGTCCATCTTCTTCTGGGAGTGGGAGCTGTTCGCCGCTTCACCGGCATCACCCATCCCGAAACCCTTGACCGTCTTGGCCAGGATGACCGTGGGCTGACCCTTGTGTTTAACCGCCGAGGCATAAGCCGCATATATTTTACGGGGATCGTGTCCACCGCGGCTCAGTTTGAATATTTCTTCATCTGTCATACCTTTGACCAGTTCAAGAGTTTCCGGATACTTCCCGAAGAAATGTTCTCTTATATAGGCACCATCATGGGCCTTGAATGCCTGATATTCTCCGTCGACACACTCGTTCATCCTCTTGATCAGCAGTCCGGATTTATCTTTGTTTAAAAGAGCATCCCATTCGGTACCCCAGATGACCTTGATGACATTCCAACCGGCTCCCCGAAAATTTCCTTCCAGTTCCTGGATGATATTACCGTTTCCACGAACCGGACCATCCAGTCTCTGGAGGTTGCAGTTGATGACAAATATCAGATTGTCCAGTTTTTCCCGGGCTGCCAGGCTGATGGCTCCCTGTGATTCTGGTTCATCCATCTCACCGTCTCCCAGGAACGCCCAGACCTTCCGGTCTCCCGGATCAGCCTGATCCCGGGCCTCCATGTATTTCATAAAACGGGCCTGATAGATGGCTTGAAGGGGGCCCAGTCCCATGGAAACCGTCGGAAACTGCCAGAAATCGGGCATCAGCCAGGGGTGGGGGTAGGATGAGAGTCCTTTGCCTCCCGTTTCTTCCCTGAAATGATCCAGCTGTTCTTCTGTTAATCGTCCTTCCAGAAAGGCCCGGGAATACATTCCCGGTGAGGAATGGCCTTGAAAGAAGATCAGGTCTTCTCTGGTCGGGGCTTTGGGTCCCTTGAAAAAATAGTCAAATCCCACTTCGTAGAGGGCCGCGCTGGAGGCGAAACTGGCTATGTGCCCTCCGAGGCCCGTATCTTTTCGATTGGCTCTGACTACCATGGACAGGGCATTCCAGCGCACGTAGGCGGCTACATCCCGGGCTATTAATGTATTCCCCGGCATCTTTTCCGATTCTTCCGGTGTCAGTGTGTTTATATAGGGTGTTGTGGGACTATAGGGGACTTTTATTCCTTTTTTTCGAGCCTGATCGATGAGATTCTGAATCAGAAAGTGAGCCTTCTCATTGCCCTCTTCTCCAATGACTCCCTCAAGAGCTTCCAACCATTCCCGGGTTTCTTCCGGGTCTTTATCTAAGTATTCAGACATTATTCCCTCTCAATAGTAAAATGAATTCAGCGCATTTCAGCAGTTTTATATCTTGCTTTAATCCTCATACATTCCCTTCCAATATTCAAATTTTGGAATTTTATTTATGGAATGGAAACTAAAGATAATTAATATACTAGTAAAAAGCTAATATAAGGGGGTATTTTTTTGATATGAAGGATCTGAAATAAGAATCATTATAGGGCATTGGGCCTTTGAAAACTTAATTTACAGACCAATATCCTAATCCCGCTTCTCTTCACAATCTGCCCGATATAGGGCAAATGATGCCACTTTATCGGTTGGAATCGATGGTTCCTGTTGGAAAATTCGGAGAATTACTGTATATAGTGAGTAAGTTATGGCAAAAATCAGTCTGGATGAGCAATTTAGACATCACCTCCTCACTAGTTATCCTGTCAGCAGTGATCTCCTGGATCACCTGCTGGAAGATCTGGGAGAATACTTTGCAGTGGAAGTGAAAGATTTCATCGGAAAAAGGCATCAGGACCTTCAGAAGGAAGGTCACAGTAATGATGAAATTTATAGCTTGATTCAGAAAGAGTTGAAACAACGGCGTTTTGCTGCTTCCGACCTGTCTTTACGGCAGATCAGAAGAATCATATACGGCTGACCCTTCGGCATTGAGCCGGAAAATTGAGGAGAAATAAATTATGTGCGGAATTGTAGGATATTTAGGGAGCCGGGAAGCCGTTCCTGTATTGCTGAAAGGGCTCAAACAACTTGAATACAGGGGGTATGACTCCTCAGGAATCGGTGTTCTTCATAGAAAGAAAATCAAGGTGGTCAAGGAAGAGGGCAAGCTGGCCCGGCTGGAAGCCAAGATCACAGAAAAGATTCCATCTACTGTGGGCATCGGCCACACCCGATGGGCCACTCATGGCGGCGTCACTACCGAAAATGCCCATCCCCACTGCGGACCCGAAGGCCGGGTGGCGGTTGTGCATAATGGAATCATTGACAATTTTGCACTCCTGAAAAAAGAGCTGGAGGCCAGAGGGAATGTCTTTCTCAGTGAAACAGACTCAGAAGTCGTTGCTCACCTGGTAGAATTATACATGGATCATGGACCCGAAAAAGCAGTCTCCATGGCTCTGGACAGACTGGACGGAACCTATGGGATGCTCATTCTCTTCCGGGATTTTCCCGATATGATCATCGGGGCACGAAACGGCAGCCCTCTTGTTGTTGGTGTGGGTCAGAAGGAAATGTTCCTGGCCTCGGATGCCATGGCCTTTGCAGGATACACCCAGAATGCCATCTTTATCGAAGACGGTGAAATGGTTGTACTGAACTCTGATGAGTACAGAGTCGTGAACCGTCAGAATATACAGATCAAAAAGAGTGTGGAAGAACTTAACCTGGATAGCGGTGGTCATAACAAGCTGGGATATTCACACTTTCTCCTCAAGGAAATTTTTGAGCAGCCCGAATCAGTCTTCCGTGCCATGGGGCAGGGGGGGCGTCTGCTCTCCGAATATGGAACCTCTCTTCTGGGAGGACTCAATATGGACAAACGGGATTTTTTTGACATCAAGAAAATCCATATCCTCGCCATGGGGACGGCCCAGTATGCCGGTGAAATTGGAAAATATATCATCGAAGAGCTGGCCCGTATTCCCGTGGAAGTCTCTGATGCCTCAGAGCTCTGCGGTATTAATCCCATCGTGGACAAGCATACTATCTTTGTCGCCATCAGCCAGTCTGGAGAGACCCGTGACACCATTGCCGCCGTTCAGGAAATCAAGCAGAAAGGGGGCCGTGTCCTGGGTATTCTCAATGCGGTCGGCTCCACTCTGGCCCGGATGACCGACGGAGGTGCCTACATTCATGCGGGATCTGAAATATCTGTGGCCAGTACAAAGGCCTTTACCAGCCAGGTCACCGTTCTGGCCCTGCTGGCCCTCATGATCGGACGAACCCGGGACATCTCATTACACCGGGGTAAAGAACTGGTTGCTGAGCTTATGGCTCTGCCCGACAAGATTAGAACCATCCTTGCCAAAGCCGAAGACATCAAGGACATGGCCGAGGAACTCAAGAACCATAACTCCGTCATGTACATGGGACGGGGCATCAACTTTCCAGTCGCCATGGAAGCCGCGTTGAAGCTGAAGGAAGTGAGCTACATCCATGCAGAAGCCTACAGTGCCGGGTCTCTCAAGCACGGTCCGCTGGCTCTGATAAGTGAAGATATTCCCTCGGTCTTCATATGCACCAAAGGGGACTATCAGGAAAAGACAATCAGTAATATTCAGGAAGTACGGGCCAGAAACGGCCGGGTTCTGGTTATCTCCAACTATGAAGACGAGAGCCTGAGGAAGGTGGCAGACAAGCTCTTTGTGGTTCCCGATTCAGACCCCCTGTTGTCTCCTCTGTTGACCATCATCCCCTGTCAGCTTCTGGGATTTTATACAGCTCTGACACTGGGGCGGGATATTGACCAGCCCCGAAATCTGGCTAAGTCGGTTACGACGGATTAAGCCGTTTCCGGGCGGCTTCCCTACCGGCCACTGCCGTTCGGGGAAGCGCGCTGTCCGCTCAAAGGGCCTTCTCCGAAAGCCTGTTCCGGCTTGCTCCGCGCCGCCGGGGCTTTCGGGGCCCTAACCGCTCCCATCGCTGCCGCATAGGGAGCGACCCAAATAGGACTTACCACCATGCCTGCTAAGATGTTTCAATCTACCCTCCCCCAAGGGGAGCGACTCACAGTTCTTCTACTTACACCCCCTTTTACTGATAGATATTGGTAGTATTTGACAATATTTAACTCTCACTTCATACTGTGTCCATGGTTGAAGAAAATGATCAAGCATTCACGATAAAGGACCTTTCAAAGTACCTGAGAATTGCCGAGTCCAGTTTGTACAAGTTGGTCAGAGAAGGAAAAATCCCCGGACAAAAGATAGGTAAAACTTGGAGGTTTTTCAAACCGGCCATTGATTCGTGGTTATCAGAGAAATCAGAAAATAGAGAAAACACAGGGAAAGGTAAATGACCAAAATAAACTCCACAGAAAATTTAAACTTCATTTGGGGAGTGGCAGATCTACGAGTCGAAAATATGGTCTACCATAGGCAACAGGATTACTATACGGCTATTGAGGAAAGCTCTTCAAGGGGAGATTGTACCCCCTTTGTAGAGTTTATGTTGGAAACCATTCATAAAGAGATTCTTATAACTACCCCTAAAACTACCCCTAAAGATACTCAAAGGAAAATCCTTGTTCTTATGCAAAGTGAGCCGACACTTACCCGTAAAGAGTTGGCTGAAAAGCTGGAATTGACTGTGTATAGAATAAAGTATCACATTAAAGAACTGAATAAACAAAAGAAAATCCAATATATAGGATCATCTAAAAAAG
>NZ_JAQIBL010000364.1 GCF_027859075.1 Oceanispirochaeta sp.
GAGCCACGGCTCCCCTGGTGTCCTGTATCAGCTGAATAAATTCTCCTTCACTCGCTGCATTGATAACCCTGGCTTTTGAATTGCTGACAACAGGTTCTGATTCATTGACTTCCCCGGAACTCCATCTGATCAGGACGACAGGGAGATCTGTTCCCCCGACTTCCTTCCAGTTGGCGATCTTTCCTGCTAAAAGAGCCAGCTGATTCTCAGATGAAATATCCCTGAGCATCCGTCCATCCTGAATCTCCAGGACTGAAGGATTCACAGCCACCGACCTTCGTCGGACTCCCAGGACTTTGACTTTCCGGGGCAGATTCTCGGCCATGGATGCCGGGATAAATCCCAGGGCTCCGGGAGTAGCTGAAACTCTCTGTACCATCTCTTCCCAGGAGCCGACTTTTTTAACAGTCTTCCTGTAGGATTCCAGCTCTTCCCCTTTCAGTATGAAGTTCCGGGCTCCCCTGGAGAAGTCTCCGGCCCCTTCATAAGCAAAAGGGACAACCTTCAGATCCTGCTGATTGTAGAATCCCCAGTTTTCGGCGCGGGTTTTATTGTAGAGTTTTCTCAAAGCCTCAACCGTGATATCTTTTGAACGGGTCTTATGATGGATGATAAAGACAACATCCTCATTAATTGTACCGGGACCGGCAGGAAGTGAAATCTGAGTTTCCACCTGATTTGTCACATTGTAGGGTACTGAATTATCGTACCATAACCCCTTGACCATCAAATAACCGATGATCCAGACCAGGATGGCAATGGTCATTACAGCCAGAAACCAGATGATCCCTTTGGCAATCTGTTCCTGTCTTGTAATTTTTATAGACTGGGGTGATGAAAGTGGCCGGGATTGTTTTGCTGTAGTTTTCAGAGTCTTTATTTTTTTCATCCTATACTTCCTCTTTCACAGCTTTTTTCATAAGATATTGAACCAGAGCTTTGATTCCCAGGATAAAAACTAACAGGACAATCCCCGTGGTAAACAGACTCACCGCATGATCATCGGCGGCATACTTCATATCCGTGGCAATATTCATTGTCAGAGTTCTAGTCAGAGAGAGAGGTCCCTTCGGCATGGTAACGGCATTCCCGGCAACCATAAGTACGGCCATGGTCTCACCGACGGCCCGTCCCATTCCCAGGACGATACCTGCCAGAATACCCGATCGGGCAGATGGAACCATGACACGATAAATGGTCATCCAGTGAGTGGCTCCCAAAGCGAGAGAACCTTCTTTTAATTCCTGCGGCACGGCTCTGAGGGAGACTTCCGTGATATTGATGATGGTAGGAAGAGTCATGATAGCCAGAACGATACTGGCAGTTAAGACACCCAGACCCGTAGGACTCTTAAAGATGATCCTGATAACGGGGGAGATGGCGATGTACCCGAAAAGACCGTAGATGACCGAGGGAATCCCCGCCAGGAGTTGAACAACCGACCTTAAAATATCTGCGAACTTTCCCTTTGCCATTTCTGCCATGAAGATACCGACAGCCAGACCGACGGGAACAGACAGGAGCAACGCTCCGACGGTGACCCAGATGGAACCCATGATAAAGGCCAGGATTCCATATTGTGGAATATCCGCAGTTGGTTCCCAGGTACTGGTAAATAGAAAGGTCAATGGATTCACTTTGGTAAAGAGAGGCAACCCCTCCTGAAAAATGAAGACAGTGATAAAGATAACGCTTATGACTGAAATCAGTGCACTGAGCAATAGGACCTTTTCGACTGTGCTTTCCAAAATACTTTTTGAAGACTTCAAGGCATCTTCTCCTTAGAATTTCATTATCTAACATTCTCCACATTGAAAATGAGTTATTGTTAGGGGAATGTTAGAATACGGTTAAACCCTTAACAAACAAAGAGACAGCCTCAATTTGAGGCTGCCTCTTATCATAATTTGAATAGTTGAACTAGTTCTTCATAGGTATGAAATCTTCTTCCTTAACAATGGACTGGCCTTCTGCTGACAGAATGTAATTGATAAAGGCCTCTTCTACAGTTCCTGCTGGAACGGGACCCTTAGTGATAAGAATGAGTTCTCTGGAAACTGCATAGGAACCATTCAGAACATTTTCGGGTTCAGGAGCAATGCCGTCTACAGTCAGGTCTTTGCTTCCGGCATCTTTGCCGATGTAACCGAATCCGCAATAACCGATAGAAAAGGGTGTTGAACCGACTTTAGCGACCATGTCTCCGTTAGAAGTCACAATGGCTGCCGTATCGGTAAACTTCTTTTTCATTGTTTTCACTGTAGCATCGTCAAAACAGGAGCGTGTACCGGAAGCTTCATCTCTATTAAAGACTACGATTGGTGCATCCGGGCCGCCAATCTGATTCCAGTTGGTCACATCACCGGCGAAGATGGCAATGACATCTTCCAGAGACATGTTGTCAAAGGGAACAGATCCCTTATTCACTATAACTGCGACACCGTCTTTGGCGATGGCCGTGGCTACCGCACCGGCTTCTATTTCAGATGCTTTGAGTGATCTTGAAGCAGCACCAATGGAGTAGGTTCCTTCCAGGGGACCTCTTACACCAGCGGAAGATCCGGGGGCATCATAGGAGATTTTCACTTCGGGATACATGTCTGTAAAGGCCTCTGCAGCAGCTCTGATGATGGGCTCGACAGTAGTAGATCCGCCGAAGGCATAGTTTCCGGCAAAAGAAACTTCTGAAGAGTTACTCATCCCTGTGTCCTGCTGACCACCAGCAAAAACAAAGCCCGCCACAAATAGAACCAGTAGAACAGAAATAATTTTTTTCATAATAATACGACTCCTTCGTCATTTTCTAAATTAAATCGTCTCGCTACCCTCAGTGAAGGTTCAGGAACGATCATTTTTCTGTATGTTGAGCCTATGATCCATCTTCCACATCAGGATTAGATAAAGGGTTTGTTAGAAAACGGTTAAGTTTTTATGCCTGATATCTCCTTATTACCAACAAACTGACAATTCTCATACATTACTAACGAAGGACAAACATAGATGCTATTCAATTCAATTTTAATTTTAATATAGCCTAAAAACAAGGTGATTAGATTAAAGCTTAAGGAAGAACTGAGATCCTTAGGATGGGAAGGGAAAAAGGATCTCTATCGGGGGATGCAAATTGAAGACTCTCAATGACTTTTTTTCATTTTCAGGATTGACTATAGTTGCGAATACCCATTGAATAGTGTGCAATGAGCGCACTAATTCCAGCCTTCGCGGCCCTGTTTCTTCCTATAATCCTCGGCCTTTTATGCCGCAACGGCAATTTCGTCGATCCCGCCCACCGGGCCAACATTCAGCAATTTGCCGTCAGAGTCACAATACCATTTATGGTATTTGATTCACTTAGAGTTATAGATTTGAAAACTGCCGGTCAATTCCTGCCCATGTCACTGGGATTATTTCTCTTTGTAGGTTTAGCCTGGCTTTTTTCCTGGGGAGCTTTATCAATTCTGATCCCCAGGAGTCCATGGTTTAACAAGTATAAGGCAGAACTGCTATTAATGGCCTTTGCCGGGAACGTCGGGTACATCTGCTGGAAGCTCCAGGAACTGCTGATTGGAACCGAAGGTCTGCAGAGGGGAATATTTTACACA